>JAGWRL010000374.1 GCA_028876585.1 Pseudomonadota bacterium
ATCGCCGCGATTTACGAGGGGACGAACGGCATCCAGGCGATCGATCTGGTGACGCGCAAGATCACGCTGTCGGGCGGGGCGGCGGTGGCGCGCGAGGTGGCGTTCATCCGCGCGATCGCGGCGGAGGTCGGCGACCGGCCGGGCTTCGGCGCGACATCGGCGCGGCTCGGCGCGGCGGCCGACGCGCTGGAGCGCGCGACGGCCTATCTCCTGGGCGCGCTCGGCGGCGATTTGCGCGATGCGCTGGGAGCCGCCTCGCCTTATCTGAAACTGTTCGGCGTCGCCCTGGGCGGCGCCTGCCTCGCCAAGGCGGGGCTCGCCGCGGGCGGCGAACCGGGGCGCGTTGCGCTGGCGCGGTTCTTCGCGGAAAAGCTTAGCCCCGTCGCGCCCGGCCTCGCCGAGGTCGTGTGCTCGGGCGCCGAGGCGCTCGACGACGCCGATGCGGCGCTGAAGGAGGATGCATGACGGTTCTGATCGAACGCGACGGCGGGGTGCTGGTCGCCACGCTGAACCGCCCGGACAAGAAGAACGCGCTGACCGGCGCGATGTACCGCGCCCTGCGCGGGGCGCTCGTCACCGCGAGCGCCGAGGCCGAGATCGGCGCGGTGCTGGTGACGGGCGCCGGCGGCGCCTTCTGCGCCGGCAACGACATCAGCGATTTCCTAACCGAGAACCGCGCCCAATCCGAGGGCGCGCGCACCGGCGCGGGCGGCGAGTTCATCCGCACGCTCGCCCGCTTCGACAAGCCGCTGCTGGCGGCGGTCGAGGGGCCGGCGGTCGGCGTCGGCACGACGATGTGCCTGCATTGCGATCTGGTCTACGCGGCGCCGAGCGCGCGTTTCGCCATGCCGTTCGTCAATCTCGGGCTGGTGCCGGAGGCGGGTTCGTCGATGCTGGTTCCCAACCGTTTCGGCCGCGCCGTCGCCGCCGAACTGCTGCTGCTGGGCGAGGCGATCGACGCCGCCCGCGCGCGCGAGATCGGGCTGGTCAACGCAATCGTCGCGCCCGATGCGCTGAAGGCGCACGCGCTCGCCAAGGCCCGGGCGCTGGCGGCCAAGCCGCGCGCGGCCTTGTTGGCGACGCGCAAGTTGATGCGCGGCGACACGGAGGCGCTCTACGCCCATATGGAGGAGGAGCTGAAAGCCTTCGCTCTCGCGCTCAAATCGCCCGAGGCGCGCGCCGCGTTCGAGGCGTTCGCGGGGCGGGCCAAGGGCTAACGCGCGCTCACCGACTGTTGCACGGCGTCGATGAAGCGCTGCGCGCGGCGGGCGTTGGCGCCAAAATCGTGGCGGCCGACGCGCGAGGCGGAGCGGATGTCGATCTGCGTCTTCGGCCCCTGCGCGCGCACGCGGATGGCGATGTCGTCGATGAAGCCGAGGAACAGCGAGCGGTCGGTGGCGTCGATATGGCCCTCCGCCTCGCCGCGCAGATTGGGCGGGTTGGCGTCGACGACGCGCCAGCCGAGATCCTTCACGATCCTGAGCGCCATGCGATAGGCCTGTTCGGGTTCGAGATCGACCAGCATCGGTTGCAGGCCGGGATAGGCGGCGCGCTGCGCGGCCTCGATCTCCGGCCCCGGCGCCGGCGGCGTCCAACTGCCGCGCGCCTCGCGCGCCTTCAGCGAAATCATGTACTGGGGCGGCGATTTGAAGTCGGTCGTCACCTGGTTGATGCGCGGCAGCCGCGCCGCCTGAACGGTGAGAAAAGCGGGAAAGGCGATCAGCGCCAGCGCCAGCGCCGCGCCCATCAGCGCCGGCGCCGCGCCGCGCCGGCCGGTGCGCCAGATTTCCACCGCCGCCGCGCCGGCGAACAGCAGCGCGACGCCGGCCAGCAGCAGCGCCGCGGCGAGCACCGCCAGCGCGCTGAGCGAATCCCGGCCGCCGCTCGCCCGCGCCGCGACAATGGCGGCCAGCGCCGTCAGGCACGCGAAAACGGCGACGCGGCGGCTGAGGATCGCCGCGCGCGAAACCGGCTCTTCCAGGATCAGGCGGCGCATGAAGCCCCGCCGCGCCGCGGGTTATTTGACGGCGGCGCCGCCGCCGCCTTTGCCGGCGAACTGGTCATGCGCGCCGACCTGGCCGACGACATCGCCGAACACCTTGGTGTCGTCGCCAAGCACCGCCGAGGGCATGCAGACGGGATCGCAGGAATAGGACTCCCTCGAATTGCCGCGCTGCACGACCAGCACGTGCCGGGCCGGCTCGACGTGGATCTGCTTCTCGTCAATCAGATTGCCGTCCGCGTCAAGCGCGATGAGATTGGTGCGGCCGTAGCCCTTGCCGGTGACGACCATGCCCTGGCCGTTCTTCAGCGTCGTGATGTCGGCGATGCCGGGGTTGCCGATAACCACCGTCGAGGTGTTGGCCGGCAGTTTGGCGATCTGCGCCTGATCGATGGTGATCCGCAAAATATCGTCGGAGGCCGCCGCGCCGGCGCTGGCGGCGGAGGCGATCAGCGCGAGGACGGCGAGCGCGTTGCGAAACATGACGAACCCTTCGCGAAGGGCAGGTTGCGAACATCCTGCCCAAAGGTCAACTTGACCGCACTTCAACCTAAAATGGTGAAAGAACTGTCAACTTACGTTGCGGCGGGTCGCGGCGAATTCATCAATGTGACCATTCGCGGGGGAAAGCGGCGCTCATGGCTCCAGTGCGCGCGCCTCCTCGGGCAGCATGATCGGCACGCCGTCGCGGATGGGATAGGCGAGCTTGGCCGCGCGGCTGATGAGTTCCTGCCGCTCGGCGTCATAGCTCAGCGTCGCCCGCGTCACCGGGCAGACCAGCACTTCCAGCAGACGCGGATCGGCCCGTCGCGGCTCGCGCGCGGCGACGGGCGGATCGGCGTCCGCGCTCATGCCGGCGTCCAGGCGGGATAGTCGGTGTAGCCCTTGGCGCCGCCGCCGTAATAGGTGGCCTGGTCGCCGTTGGCGAGCGGCGCGTTGATCCGCAGCCGCTCGACCAGATCGGGATTGGAGATGAACGGGCGGCCGAATGCGATCATGTCGGCGTGGTTCTGCTCGATCGCGTCGATGGCGAGCGCGCGGGTGTAGCCGTTGTTGGCGATATAGGCGCCCGAGAAGGCGCGCCGCAGGGCGACGAAATCGAACGCCGCGACATCGCGCGCGCCGCCCGTCGCGCCTTCCACCACATGGATATAGGCGAGATTGCGCTGGCTCAGCGCCGCGATCAGCGCGCCGAACAGCGCGGTCGGGTTGGAATCGGCGATGTCGTTGGCGGGGCTGACCGGCGCGATGCGCATGCCGACCCGCGTCGCCGGCCACACCGTCAGCACCGCGTCGACCACTTCGAGCGCGAAGCGCAGCCGGTTGTCAATCGAGCCGCCGTAGGCGTCGCTGCGCTGGTTGGTGCGATCGCGCAGGAACTGGTCGATCAGATAGCCGTTGGCGCCGTGCAACTCGACGCCGTCGAAGCCGGCGCGGCGGGCGCAAGCGGCGGCGTGCGCGTAATCGGCGACGATGGCGGCGATCTCATGGGTCTCCAGCGCGTGCGGCTCGGAGGTTTCGACGAACTTGCCGCTCTCGACGAAGGTCTTGGTTTTCGCCGTGATCGCGGAGGGGGCGACGGGCGCGCCGCCATTGGGTTGCAGCGAGGCGTGCGAGATGCGCCCGACATGCCACAGTTGCAGGAAGATATGGCCGCCGTCCTCATGCACCGCCTCGGTGACCCGCTTCCACGCCTCGACCTGCTCGTCGGTGAAGCAGCCCGGCGTCCAGGCGTAGCCCTGGCCCTGCTGGCTGATCTGCGAGGCTTCGGTGATCAACAGTCCGGCCGAGGCGCGCTGGCGATAGTAGAGCGGCGCGATCGGGCTCGGCACGGTGTTGGGTTGAATCGCGCGATTGCGCGTCAGCGGCGCCATGGCGATGCGGTTGGGCAAGGTGAGATCGCCGATTTTCACCGGCGTGAACAGATGTGCGGAATCTTCGGTCATAGCCCCTCGTTCGGTCCAGGTTTCAGGCCGGCAGAGTGAGCAAACCCGCCCGCCCCGCCTCGGTTCCAAACAACAGCCGCGCGCCGGTCTTGTCCCAGGCGAGCGCGCTGATCGCGCCGTCGCCGGTTTCCGGCGCGCGCACCAGAATTTCCGCCGCGTCGCCCAGCCGCGACAGCAGCGTCATGCCGTCGGCGTAGCCGATCGCCACCACCAGCGCGCGCGGATGGAAGGCGACCTGCGTGACGCGATGCGGCCTGACGCCGCATTCGCGCGGCGGCTTGCCCATCGGCCCGTCCTTTTCCTTGAACGGCCAGACGACGCAGGCCTCCGCGCCGGAGGTGGCGAGCCAATGGCCGTCATGCGACCACGAGATCGAGCGGGTCTTGCCGGGATAGCCGGTCATCCGCATGTTGCGGCCGTCGCCGAGCCGCCAGCCGTGCAGCGCGTTCTCCTGCATCGTGGTGACGAGGAAGCGGCCGTCCGGCGACACGGTGGCGTCGAGATGCGAGCCCTTCCATTCCATCACCTGCGGCGCGGCGTCGGCGTTGGGAAACCAGAGCGACACGCCGTTGTAATGCGCGGCGGCGACGCGATAGCCCTTGGGCAGGAAGGCGAGGCCGCGCACGCTGGTCGGCGCGGTCCAGCCTTTCACGACGCCTTTGGCGTCGCGGGCGCGCGCGGTTCTTCCCGCCGACCAGGCCACGGCGCCGTCGCGCGCGGCGAGCGCGTCGATCCACTTGCCTTTTTCGTCGCCCAGCGTCTGCGTCGTCCCGTCGGCGCCAGTCGCGACCACGCGGCCGTCGTCGCCGCCGGTCATGAGCCGCTCGCCGTCGAACGCGGCGCAGAGAAGCGCGGCGTCGGGATGGGCCGCGACGTCGCGGCCGCCGAGCTTTATGACGCCATTGGCGAGCGCCAGCGCCGGCGCGTCGCCAAGAAAAGCGGCGGCGATCACATGCTCGCCGGCTTCGAGCGGGCCGACGTGTTGCGTCAGCGAATTCGTGGGCTCAGTCATTTCAAGCCGCGCAGGCCAGGAATCCCTGCCGGATCTCGTCTTCGTCGAGATCGCGGCCGATGAACACGACCTTGGATTCCCGCTTCTCGTCGGGCTTCCAGTCGCGCTGCGGCTCGCCGTCGAGCATCATGTGCACGCCCTGGAACACGAACCGCTTGGGGTCGCCCTTCAGGCTGACGATGCCCTTGCAGCGCAGGATTTTCGGCCCCTGCTCCTGGGTCAACTGGTTGAGCCAGGGCATGAACTTGTTGGGGTCGAGATCGCCGTCGAGTCGCGCCGACACCGACTGCATGTCCTCGTCGTGAAAATGCTTGAGGCCGTGGTGGTGGTGGTGATCATGGCCGTGATGATCGTGGTCGTGATCGTGGTCGTCGACCTGCAGGAACTCGGGTTCGATGTCGAGGATGCGGTCGAGATCGAAGGCGCGCCGCTCCAGCACATCGGCGATCGCCACGTCGCATTTGGTCGCCTTGTGCAGGCGGGCGTAGGGGTTGATGGCGCGGATGCGCGCCTC
>JAGWRL010000375.1 GCA_028876585.1 Pseudomonadota bacterium
GCGGCTCGTCGGGCCGGTTATGCGGGATGACCTCCGTGGTGACCTTGAGCTGGTTCCACGTGTAGGCCGGGTTCAGATATGCGGTGCCCGGATAGGAATCCAGGATCGCCGCCGGCACCTTGCCATGCGGCGTGTCCTGCCCGGCCTCCAGCAGCAGCACCTTGTTGCCGCTGCGCGCGGACAGACGGTTGGCCAGCACCGAGCCGGCCGAGCCGCCGCCAACGATGATGTAATCATAGGTCATGGGTTGCGTCCCCAGGCGTTCAAAGATCGTGGCGCGTGACGTGATCGGCGACGCGCAACGCCTGCGCCGCAATGGTCAGCGACGGATTGACCGCCGCCGAAGTCGGCAGATACGAGGCGTCGACGACAAACAGATTGGGATGATCCCAGGCGCGGCAGTACGGATCGAGCGGCGCGGTCGCGGGATCGGCGCCGATGCGCACGGTGCCGCATTGATGCGACGGCGTGCGGCGGTCGAACGGCTGCGTCAATATCAAGGGATAGCCGGCCGCGCGCAGCCGTTGCTTGAACGCTGCGACGAGGGCGAGATGGCCCGACCAGTTGCTGCGCTTCCAATCAAGCCGGATGCGCCCGCCCGCGACGGTGACGCGGCTATCCGGATTGGGCAGATCCTCGCTCATCGCGTACCAATCGACGCTGTGACGGCTGAGCGCCGCCAGCGCCCATTCCGGCGCGAACGGAATATTGGCCTTCAGGATCGGCGCGGTGACGCGACCAAGCAACTGGATATTGCCGAGCGGCGGCCCGCCCTTGCCGTCGTCGAGGTAGAAATCGTTGATCCCAAGCGTCTTCTGATAGACCGAATCGTTGCGCGCGCGCGGATCGACGGCGAGCATCGCGGTGGCGTTATGATTCATGAAATGCCGCCCGACCGCGTCGGATCGGTTAGCGAGCCCACCCTCGCCCGATTGCAACAACAACGCCGCCGAATTGACCGCGCCCGCCGCCAGCACGACCAACTTGGCGCTGAGCGTCAACCGCTCGCCCGCGCACAAAGCCTCGACGCCGGCGATGCGCCTGCCGTCCGGCGCGAGCAACAATCGCTCGACCCGCACGCCGGTGCGCAAGTCGACATTGTCATGCGCGAGCGCGGCGGCGAGGCCGCAGCTTTCCGCATCCATCTTGCCGTGGCCGGCGTCGGGATAGGCGTCCCACGGCGTGCGCGCCCGCGCAAGCCATGCCTCGAGATCGACCCCAAGCGGCAACGGAAACGGATGCAGGCCGACGCGCTTCATACGCTCGCGCGCGACGGCGATCGCCGGCTCATCAGGCACGGGCGGGAACAGATAGGGTTGCGAATGCGCCGGCTCGGTCGCGTCGCACCCAAGCGCGCCGCGCACCTGATACAGTTGCTCGGCGCGCGAATACCACGGCTCCAGCTCCTCATAAGCAAATGGCCAGCCGGGCGTCGCGCCCTCGGCATATGCGACGGGCGCAAAATCGCGCGCGCGATATCTGATCAGCACGGCGCCGTAAAGTTTCGAGTTGCCCCCGACATAATAATAATTGCCGGGATTGAAGCCGCTGCCCGCGCCGTCAAGCCATTCCTCCTGAGGCCGGAACACGCCCCTCTGGAAGATCGCCCGCGCGTCGCGCAAATCCGCGCTGTCGCGCAACCGTTCGCCGCGCTCCAGGATAAGGATTTTCACGCCCGACGGGGCCAACCCGGCGGCGAAACTCGCGCCGCCGACGCCGGACCCAACCACCAGCACATCCACGCTCACCCGTTGTGACATGGGCCGCGCGCTCAGAGCCGCAGGCTCGTGCGCGGATCAAACAACACCGCCTTGTCGAGATTGAACGCGAAGCCATGCGTCTGTCCAACAACCAGATCAGCGTCGGCGCGCATCCGCGCCGTCATTTCCTTGCCGGCGACGCGCGTCACGACATAGGTGTCGGCGCCGGCCGGCTCGACGATCTCGACCTCCGCGTCGAACCGCACCACCGATTTGGCGTGGCGGTCGAGGCTGTCGTTGTCGTTGACCGCCTCGGGCCGGATGCCGAAAATCACTTTATCTCCCTCGCGCAGACGGCCCGCGTCGGCGCTCTCCGGCGACGGCACGACGATCGGCGCCTGATTGCCACGATCGAGCACGACGCTCGGCTTTCCGCCGCTAAGGCTGACCGCGCCTTCAATCAAGTTCATCGCCGGAGATCCCATGAAATCCGCGACGAAAATATTGGCGGGACGATTGTAGATCTCAGCCGGAGTGCCGAACTGCTGCACCTCGCCGTCCTTCAGCACCGCGATCTTGGTGGCGAGCGTCATCGCCTCGATCTGGTCATGCGTGACATAGACGATGGTCGAGCCGGTGGCCTGATGCAATCGCTTGATCTCGACGCGCATGTCGACGCGCAGCTTGGCGTCGAGATTGGACAGCGGTTCGTCGAACAGGAAGATGCTGGGTTGGCGCACCAGCGCGCGGCCCATCGCGACGCGCTGCCGTTGACCGCCGGAGAGCTGGCTCGGACGGCGCGCAAGAAGATGCTCGATCTGCAAGGTCTTGGCCACCGACGCGACCGCCTTGTCGCGCTCAGGTCGGGGCACGCCGCGCATCTCCATGCCGAAGGCGATGTTCTCCGCCACCGACATGTTGGGATAGAGCGCATAGGATTGAAACACCATTGCGATGTCGCGCTGCGAAGGATGCAGATCGTTGACGATGCGGTCGCCGATGCGGATCTCGCCCGCGCTGATCGACTCCAACCCCGCAATGGTGTTGAGCAGCGTGGATTTGCCGCAGCCAGAGGGACCAACCAGCACGAGGAAGCCGCCCTTCTCCAGGCTCAGATCGACGCCCTTGAGGATTTCGAGCGCGCCGAAGCGTTTGCGAAGCCCGGTGATTTCGAGAGTGGCCATCCCCTTATCCTTTCACCGCGCCGGCCATCAGACCGCGCACGAAATAACGGCCGGCGACGACATAGACGAACAGCGTCGGCCCGGCGGCGATGATCGCGGCCGCCATATTGACGTTGTACTCGACGATGCCGGTCGAGGTGTTGACGAGATTGTTGAGCGCCACCGTCATCGGCGAGGAATCGCCGGCGGCGAATGTCGAACCGAACAGGAAGTCGTTCCAGATATTGGTGAACTGATAGATCACGGTGACGATGACGATCGGCGTCGAGTTCGGCAGAATGACCCGGCGAAAGATCTGGAAAAAGCTAGCGCCGTCCACCATCGCCGCCTTCACCAGTTCGCTCGGAAACGCCTCGTAATAGTTGCGGAAGAACAAGGTGGTGAAGCCGAGGCCGTAGACGGTGTGCACGATCACCAGATTGACGATCGGGTTGCCGAGGCCAAATGTGTAGCCGGTCGCATCGCTCAGGCTGAGGCCGATCTGGCCGAGTCCGCCCAGGATCACCGCCATCGGTATGATGACTGACTGGAACGGGATGAAACAGGCGAACAGCATCATGCCGAACACCAGCTTGTGGCCGGGGAAGCGCCATTTGGTCAACACATAGCCGTTGAGCGCGCCGAGCAGTGTCGAGATCAGCACCGCCGGCACGACCATCTCGATCGAGTTAAGGAAATATCCCCGGATGCCCGCCGTGTCCGACACGCCGATCCGGGCCTCGCTCCACGCCTTGATCCAGGGATCGAACGTCAGTTGCTTGGGCAGCTCAAACATGTTGCCGCCAGTCACCTCGCTCAGCGGCTTCAGCGAGGTCATCACCATCACGATCAACGGGATCAGATAAATCAGTGCGAAGAACGCCAACAGCGCATAGATCACGACGCGCGTCATCGTCGAATGGCGCGCCGGCTCGCGCCGCGGTGCGAGATCAGCGACGCTCATCGGCTGGTCTCCCGCGTCTCGGAATAGATGTAGGGCACCATGATCGCGGCGATCGTCATCAGCATGATGACCGCGCTGGCCGAGCCGACCGCCATCTGGTTGCGGGTGAAGGTGTAGGAATACATGAAGGTCGACGGCAGTTCCGCCGCGCCGCCGGGGTTCTTGCCGGTGACGGAGAGCACGAGGTCGTAGGATTTGATCGCCATATGCGCGAGCACGATCAGCGCGGAAAAAAACACCGGCCGCATGATCGGGATGACGATGCGCCGGTAGGTCTGGAACGTCGAAGCGCCGTCGATCTGCGCCGCTTTCAGGATCTCGCCGTCGACGCCGCGCAATCCCGCCAGGAACATCGCCATCACGAAGCCCGAGGTTTGCCAGATGCCGGCGATGGCGACACAGTAGATCATCTTGCTGGGCGTGACGACCCAATCAAAGTGGAAGCTGGTCCAACCCCAGTCATGCACCGCCTTTTCCAGGCCGATGCGCGGATCGAGGAACAGCTTCCACGCCGTGCCGGTAACGATGAAGGACAGCGCCAGCGGATAGAGATAGATTGGCCGCAGGATGCCCTCTCCACGAATCTTCTGATCGAGCAGGATCGCCAGCGTCAGGCCAAGGAACAGACAGAAAAAGACGTAGAGCCCGCCGAATATCCCCATATTGACCAGCGCCGTGTACCAGCTCGACGGCGGGTCGGTCTCGAACGTCCAATTCCACATCTTCTGATAGTTGCCCCAGCCAATCAGATGCGTCGAGGGAAACGCCTTGGCGTTGGTGAATGAGAGAAACAGCGTCCATAAATTGAAGCCATAGACAAACACCAGCACCAGCAGGAACGACGGCGCCAGCACCAGGCGCGGCAACCAGTTCTGCAAGCGGCGGCGCAGGCCCGACGCTCTGCGCCCCGGCGTCAAGAAAGGGGCGACCGTGACGGTCATGGCTTTCTCCTTCGCGAGAGCGGCTGACGCGCAGCGCGCCGGCCGCTTGATTGTTATTTCGCGTTGTTGATCGCGCGGTCGAGCGCGGTCACCGCTTCGGCCGAGGACTTGATCTCGCCGTGGAAGAATTTTGTCACCACGTCATGATAGGCGCCGGTGCCGATCGCCGGCGGCTGCGCGTAATTCTGCGCCATCGAGCCGACGAACGTGCCCTTGTCGTTGGCCGCCTTCACGTCGGCGATGCCCTTCTTGCCGCACATGTCGAAGTCGGTGTCGGGCACGTCCATGCGCGCCGGCACGGAGCCTTTCACCACGTTGAAAGCTGATTGGAAGCTCTTGCTCATCGTCGCGTCGGCGAGCGCGAGCTGCGCCGCCTTGCGGTCGGCGGCGACGTTGAACATCGCGAACATATCGGTGTTGTAGATCACCGAGCCGTCGGTGCCGGGGAAGCGGTAGCACAGGAAATCCTTGCCCGCTTCCTTGTGCGCGGCGCGGAATTCGCCCTTCGCCCAATCACCCATCACCTGCACCAACGCATCGCCCTTGATGACCATGGCGGTAGCGAGGTTCCAGTCGCGGCCGGCGAAGTTCGGGTCGACATAGTCCTTCAGCTTGGCGAGGTTGTCGAACGCCTTCTTCATCGTATCCGACTTCAGCGCGCTCTCGTCGAGATCGACGAACGCCTTCTTGTAGAACTCGACGCCGCCGGTCGAGGCGACGACCGAATCAAACATGGTGGCTTCCTGCCACGGCTGGCCGCCGAGCGCGAGCGGGATCACCCCGGCTTTCTTGGCCTTGTCGAGCAGCGCGACGAACTCGTCGAAGCTCTTGGGCTCGCTGCCGCCGATCTTGTCCATCACCGCCTTGTTGATCCAGACCCAATTGACGGAGTGGATGTTGACTGGCACGGCGTCCCACTTGCCATTGTAGGTCGTGAATTTCTGCAACGCCTTCGGCACCACCGCGGCCCAATTCTCCTTGGTGGCGAGCGAGGTGATGTCGCCGAGTTTGCCGGCCTCGGCGTAGTCGAGCGCGAAATAGCCCAGAATCTGAGACGCGGTCGGCGGGTTGCCGGCGGCGACCATGGCCTTGAGCGTCGTCATCGCCGCTTCGCCGCCCCCGCCGGCCACCGGCACGTCTTTCCAGGCATAGCCCTCCTTTGCGAGATCCTGCTTCAACACATTGAGCGCGGCCGCCTCGCCGCCGGAGGTCCACCAGTGCAGCATCTGCACTTCTTTGATGTCGGCGGCGAATGCCGCGCTGGTGAGGCCGAGCGTCGCGGCGCTCGCCAACAGAAGGGAACGAAATTTCATCGTCAATCCTCAGACGTACTCTCCCACCGGATGCGGTCCGGCGCCGTTCGCCAGAAGCCTTGGGGCTTCCGATTCCTTGGGGCGGTTCGTAGACCACCCTGGATACCTATCTTGCCGCGTCCCGCGCCCGTTTCCAAGCCTCGCGCAGCGGCGACTCTCCTGGTCGCGCTAGTTGCCTGTGAACAAGGCCGCACGCTTGTCGCGGAACGCTGCAACGCCCTCGGCGAGGTCCTGCGTCATCGCAGTCAGTGCGCCGGCGAGCCCCTCGATCGGCGCATCGCTGTCCTCGCCTTCGGCGGCATTGATCATCGCCTTGACAATCTGCACCGCGACCGGACCGCGCCTGACCACCGCCGCCGCCAGAACTTCCGCGCGCGCCAGCGCATCGGGAGCCAGTTCATCAACCAACCCGAGCGCAGCGCCCTCCTGCGCCGTGAACATGACGCCGGTCAAAGCCATGCGGCGAACAACCTGGGCGCCGAAACGCCGCACCATGCGCTGCGTGCCCGACCAACCCGGCGCCATACCGAGCCCGGTTTCTGGCAGCCCGAGTTTGATTGCAGGCGCAGCGATGCGCAAGTCCGCGACCGCCGCCAATTCCAACCCGCCGCCGAAGGCGTGGCCGGTCAGCGCCGCGATCAGCGGCACGCGCAGCCGCGCCAACGCCTCGAATGCGCGATGGCCCGCGCGCGTCCAATCACGCCACATCTCCAGCGCCGGCAGGCCCGCCCAGGCGGCGATATCGCCGCCGGCGCAAAACGCCTTGCCCTCGCCAGAGAGAATCGCGACGCGGATGTCGGGCGCAGCCTCGATCGCCCGCGCGGCGTCGGCCAACTCATCAATCATCGCGCGATCGAGCGCGTTGAGCTTTTCCGGCCGGCGCAGCGTGAGCCGCGCCACAGCGCCATCGAGCGTCAGTTGCACCCGCGCGCTCATCTCCCGCCCTCCTTCAGCGTCAGGCCGGTCGGCGCCGGCCGGTACAGCGCGGCCGGCGTGCGGCGCAGATCAGGCGCCACGCGCAACGGGAATTCCGCTTGCGCCAGTACATCGCGTTCGAGATCGACGCCGGGCGCGATCTCGCTGACCTCGACGCCGTCCGGCGTCAACCGCATCACGCAGCGCTCGGTGACATAAGTTATTTGCTGCCCCTGCGCGACGGCGCGCGCGCCCGAGAACGTCACCTGTTCGACTTGATTGACCAGCTTGCGCACCTTGCCTTCCTTGACGATGCGCAGCGCCTCCCCCGCGATCTCCAACTTAGCCCCAGCGGTGAAATAGCCGGAGAATACGATGCGTTTGGCGCGCGCGGTGATGTCGACGAAACCGCCGGCCCCGGCGGTCACATGCGGCCGCACGCCAAGTTTCGACACATTGACGGATCCCGCCCTGTCGATTTGCAGGAAGGACAGCAGCGACATATCGAAGCCGCCGCCCTGAAAATAGGTGAACTGCGCCGGCGATGGCACGATCGCCTCGGCGTTGGCGGCGCAGCCGAACTGGAAATCGAGCAGCGGCACGCCGCCGACCGCGCCCTGTTCGATCACCCAGGTCACCGCGCCGTGACGCCCCTCTTCAATCAAGATGCGCGGCACATTGGCGGAAATGCCGAAGCCGATATTGACGGCGTCGCCCTGACGCAACTCCTGCGCGACGCGGCGCGCGATCACTTTCGCCACATCGAACGCCGGGGTCTCGAACGAGGACATCGGGCGAAGAATCTCACCCGAAATCGCCGGCTCGTAGCGCGTGTTGGTGGTCTGCATCTGATCCGGCGCGACCACGATCACGTCAACCAATACGCCGGGCACGACGACGTCGTGCGGACGCAGACTGCCGGCCGCCGCCAGTCGCTTCACCTGCGCGATGACGAGGCCGCCATTGTTGCGCACCGCCAACGCCTGATCGAGCGGCCCGAGAATGCCGCCCTCGTGCTCGTAGGAAAGATTGCCGCGCTCATCCGCCGTGGTCGCGCGGATGATGGCGACATCGGGAACGATGGTTGGGAAGAACAACCATTCGTCGCCGGCGAACTCGACGCGTTGCACGATCGGCTTGGCGCGCGCGCTCGCGTTCATCGCGCAACCCTCGCGCGCAGGATCGACAAAGGTGTCCATGCCAACCTTGGTCAGCACGCCCGGCCGCTTCGCCGCCGCCTCGCGGTGCAGATCAAACAGGATGCCGGACGGGACATTGTAGGCGGGGATCGCGTCGCCGCCAATCATCTTCCAGATTTCCGGCGGCTCCGACGAGGACGGACCGGAGGGATAGGAGCCGGCCAGCACCTTGGCCAAACAACCGGGCTGCGCGAGATGATCAATTCCTTTCACGCCCCACATGTCGCCAGCTGCGATCGGATGCAGCGTCGTCAGGTTGCGCGGATGGCCCTCCGCCGCGAAGCGCGCACCGATGGCCGCAAGCGTCGCCTCGGGACAACCCAGAGCCGAAGATGAGGAGACGGTGACGATCGCGCCGTCGGGGATCAACCGCGCCGCCTCGGCGGCGCTCAATAGTCTCGGCATTTCGTCAAACCTTCAGGTCGATTGGCGTCTCGCGCCCCGTGCGCGCGGCCTCGATCGCGGAGAGCGCGACGCTGAGCGATTTTACGCCATCCTCGCCGCTCGCGGCCGGAGCGCCCTCACCCGCCGCGGCCTGCGTAAACAGCCGCACCGAACGTTCGTAGAGATTTTCATGCTTCAATGGCAAAGACGTCTCGCCGTTGGCGTCGCGCAGGATCACCTCGCCTCTGGGCGCCTGCGTCATGCAATCGCGCCCAATCAACGAACCCCGCTCGCCATGCACCTCGAAGCCGGTGGTCGCGTAGCGGGTGGTGAAGGCGTCGTGGAATTGCGCCAGCACGCCGCTCTCGAACCGCATGACGCCCATGATCCCATCCGCCAGACCGGCCCTCGCCATGCCGCTCTGCGACATCATCGCGCTGACCGCCACCGCTTCGTCGTCGAGTACGAAGCGCAAGGTGTCGGCGTCGTGACAGGTGATGTCGAGCGCGACGCCGCCGCCCGCGTCCGGCCGCTCAATGCGCCAACCTTGCAGATGCGGCGGCAGAAACACGGCGTGAAACACGCGCGCGAACAGCGGCCGGCCGATGCGGCCTTGTCGGATCGCCTCGCGCATCGCGCGATGGGTCGCCGCGTTGCGCAAATGATGGTTGGTGCCCATCACCACGCCGTGTGAGCGCGCCGCGGCGGTCATGGCGCGCGCATCGTCGAGCGTCAGCGCCAGCGGCTTCTCGCACAGCACATGCTTGCCGGCGCGAACGGTCGCGAGCAGTTGATCGCAATGCAAGTCGTTGGTGGTCGAAATATAGACCGCGTCGACGTCGGCGCCGCCGACCAACTCGTCGAGGCTCGCGGTCGCGCGCGCAATCCCGTGCTTCCCAGCGAATTCGGCCGCGCGCGGCGGCGACGCGCTCATCACCGCGCTCACCTGCCCGCCAGAGGCGCGAACGGCGCCGATCATATGCTCGGCCGCGATCGTGCTGGCTCCAATCAGACCCCAGCGCAGCGCTTTCATGACAGACCTCCGGGCGGGAGCGCCGCGCCGCAGGAGGCGCGCACAACCAAAGTGGTGGGTGAAAGTATCGTCTCGGGCGCGAAATCGCCGCTGGCGAGTTGGCGCATCAGCAATTGCGCGGCGCGCGCGCCGAGGCTGCGGCCATTGACCGCGACGCTGGTCAGCGCCGGATACATATGCCGCGCCTCCTCGATGTCGTCGAAGCCAATCACCGCGAATTCCGCGCCGACGCGCACGCCCGCCGCGGTGAGCGCGCGGATCAGGCCGATCGCGACCACATCGTTGAAACAAAGCGCGGCGGTGGCGAGATCGCGCGCGCGCGCCGCCGCCGCCGCGCCGCCGGAGGGTTGGATCGGCGTTTCAATCACCAGATCGGGATCATAGGGCAGGCCCGCGTCGGCGAGCGCCTGCGCATAACCGCTGAGCCGCTCGTCGCGCACCGTCATCGTGGGCAGGCCGCCGACAAAGGCGATCTTTCGGTGCCCGGCGGCGATCAGATGCGCCACCGCCTTGCGCGCGCCCAGCGCGTTTTCCGGCGCGACCACCGAGGCGCGCAGGCCCGGCAGACGCCGCATCACCTGCACCACCGGCATGTCGGCGATCAGTGGTTGCAACTCCTGCGCCGAGGCGCCCAGCGTCGGCGACAGCACCAACCCCGCCGCGCCATGCTCGCGCATCGAGCGCAACACCTGCAATTGCCGCACCGAATTCTCGACCGTATTGGCGATGAAAGGAATGTAGGCGCCGCCCTGGCAGGCCTCCTCGATGCCGATCGCCATCTCGACGAAGAACGGATTCGACAGATCGTTGATGATCATGCCAAGCACGCCGGAGCGCGCGCCGCGCAGGGTCGCCGCGCCGCGATGATAGATATAGCCGAGATCGTTCATCGCTTGATTGACGCGCAGGCGCGTCGTCTCGGCGACGAGGCTGGAGCCGGACAACACCAACGAAACGGTCGATTTGGAGACGCCGGCGCTGCGTGCGACGTCGACGATGGTCGCCCGCCCCTCCGCTTCCTGCCGCTCCGCTCTCGCGCTCACGTTTCCGCACCTCGATTTGGATCGTTCCAATCCCGCTACGCGAATTACGCTTCCTACGACCATATGTATATAGGCGTATCGGCGGCTTGCGTGTGCATTTTGGAACGTGCTAAATCTGTATCGCCTTTGCCAACCGCCGTCAACCCCGGAAGTCCGCTTGCGCTCATCCATTCCGCAAAACATCCTCGACAGCCTGACCGACGTTACGATGCCGCGACTACCGCCCGAGCGGCCCGCGCGCGAATTCGTCGCCGCGTCGGGCTGGCGGTTGCCGGTGCATCGCGCCAGCGCCTTGATTGTCGGCAGCGGCGCGGCGGGCTTGCGCGCGGCGGTCGAGTTGAAGCGACGCGGCGTCGAGGCGCACATCGCCACCCAAAGCGCCTGGGGCGGAACCTCTGCCTGCTCGGGCTCGGACAAACAAACATTGCATACCGCCAACACCGCCGATCAGGGCGACGATTTCCGCGCGTTGGCGCAGGCCATCGGCGCCGGCGGGGCGATGGACGCGGATGCCGCTTATGTCGAGGCGGTCGGCTCGCCAAGGGCGCTCGCTTCGCTACAATTCCTCGGCCTGCCATTGCCGCTCGACCGGCTCGGCGGCGTGCTGCGCTATCAAACCGACCATGACGAAGTCGGACGCGCAACGAGCTGCGGCCCGCGCACCTCGCGGTTGATGGTTCAGGCGCTCGCCCGCGAGGCGATCCGGCTCGAAATTCCGATCTTCAATCACACCAGCGTCGTTCGTTTGCTGGTTGGAGACGGACGCGTCCGCGGCGCGCTAGCGATCAACCCGAAGCGGCGGAGCCCAGACAATCCGCTGGGACTGGTGGTCTTCGCCTGCGATTCGCTTGTGCTGGCCGCCGGCGGCCCTGGCGAGCTTTACCGCGACAGCGTTTATCCGCGAAACTGTTTTGGCGCGCTGGGGCTGGCGTTGGAAGCCGGCGTCGAGGCGGTCAACTTGACCGAGAGCCAATTCGGCGTCGGCACCTCGCGCGACGGTTTTCCCTGGAACCTTTCCGGCACTTACATGCAATGCATGCCCTATGTTTTCTCCCGCGATCGTGACGGGCGCGAGCGCAATTTCCTCAGTGACTATTACCGCACCACGCAGGAGTTGGCGTCAAACATCTTTCGCAAAGGCTATCAATGGCCGTTCCACGCGACCCGGATGCTCGATTTCGCCTCCAGCCTGGTTGATCTCGCCGTGATCCGCGAACGGCAGGCGGGGCGCAAGGTCTATCTCGATTTCAACCGCGACCCCGAGCCTGTCCCCGGAGACAGCCCCTTTTCACTTGGCTCGCTTGATCCCGACGTGCGCCTCTATCTCGACAAATCCGGCGCCCTGCTGGCGACGCCGATCGAGCGGCTGCGCAAGATGAACCCGCTGTCGATCGAACTTTACAAGCGCTACAAGTTCGATATCGCCCACGAACCGCTCGAGTTCGCCGTCAACAACCAACACATGAATGGCGGCCTCGCCGTCGGCGTCTGGGGCGAGACCAATCTGCCCGGTTGCTACGCCGTCGGCGAAGCCGCCGGCACGCATGGAGTGACCCGGCCCGGCGGGGCCGCGCTCAGCGCCGGCCAGGTGTTCGCCACCCGTTGCGCCGAGCATATCGCCGCGCGCGGCGGCGCCGCGTCTCCAGCCGACCTGCGCGACTTGGTTGATGGCGGCATCGATCATCTGCGCGCCGTCTTGCGCCCGAACAGCACGCTTGATTATGCGGCGATCCGCGACGAGACGCAGGCGCGTACGAGCGATTGCGCCGGCGTCATCTGTTCGGCCGAAACGGTGCGCGAGGCGTTGCGCGAGGCGCGCGCGCTCAATGACCGCATCGCTCGCGAGGGCGTCGCGTTTGCAGGCGCGGCCGGCGCTTTGCGGGCGCTGCAATGGCGCCACACGGCGCTCGCCGCCGAAGCCGTGCTCGCCGCGCTCGA
>JAGWRL010000041.1 GCA_028876585.1 Pseudomonadota bacterium
CCGCGCGCGAGGGCCGCCGCCCCCGAGGCGCCAGCCGCATCGACGAACGCGCCGCAGGCGACGCGCCGCCCGCCCGCCAGCCGCACGGCGGTCACACGCGCGCCGTCGCGCTCGACCTCCACCACTTCGTCCTGCACATAGGTCACGCCCAGGCTGCGCGCCTTGCGGCGGAACGCCTGCATCAGCGCGTAAGCGTCGAACCAGCCTTCGCCGGCAAGCCCGAGCGAAGCGAGCGCGACGCCCGACAGATCGAGAAAGGGAAAGCGCGCCTGCGTCTCCTGCGGCGTCAGCAGCGCGATTTGCGCGCCTTCCGCCACCTGCACCGCGTGATTGGCGCGAAGAATCTCCGCGCCGGCGGCGCTGGCGAGATAGAGATAGCCGTTTTCGACCAGCGGCAGATCGGGCGCCTCGCCCTCGACCGCCAGCGCCTCGCCGGCCGCGCGCAGGAACGCCACGCCGGCCAGGCCCACCCGGATGTTGACCGCGCTGGAGAACTGCTGCCGCACGCCGCTGAGCGACAGCGACGTCGCCGCGCGGGCGTAGGTCATGTCTTTCTCGACCACCAGCGCGCGGCCGGCAAAGCCCGGCTCGGCGGCCAGATGATAGGCCAGCGACGATCCCATCGCCGCCCCGCCGGCGATCACCACATCATAGGCTTCCGACATGACCTCTCCACAAATGGGCTTCAGTGCAACTTCAGTCTGGGGCGCACGACCTGATTGGCGTGGCCAACGGCGATGAGCGCCACGCCCTTCAGCCAGCCGTGAATGCCGATGAGATGCAGATTGTAAAGCGAGAGATAGACCAGCCGCGCCAGCCGCCCTTCGATCGCCATGCGGCCGCCGACCAGATTGCCCATCAGGCTGCCGACCGTCGAGAATCGGCTGAGCGACACGAGCGAGCCGCGGTCGCGATAGACGAAGGCCGCCAGCGGCTCGCCCCTGATGAGGCGCAGAATGTTGTCGAGCGCGGTCGCGGCCATCTGATGCGCGGTCTGCGCGCGCGGCGGCGCCGGCTTCTCGTCGCCCTCGGCCTTGAAGAAACAGCAGTCGCCGATGGCGAAGATGCGCGGATCGCGGGTGGTTTGCAGCGTCGGCGTCACCACGAGCTGATGGTTGCGCGTCGCTTCGAGCCCGTCCATGGCGCGCAGGATCTCCGGCCCGCGCACGCCCGCCGCCCAGACCTTGAGGTCGGCGCGGATCTCCTCGCCCGCGGCGGTGCGCATCGCGCCCGGCGTGACTTCGCTCACCGCGGTGTTTTCGAGCACGCGCACGCCGAGCGTCTGCAACTCCTCGCGGGCGGCGGTGGCGAGCTTCTCCGGCAGCGCCGGCAGGATGCGCGGCCCCGCCTCGATCAGCGTCACCCGCAGCCGCTTCTCGTCGAACACTTCCAGCCCATAGTCCTTGAGCGCGGAGGCGGCGTTGTAGAGTTCGGCGGCGAGTTCGACCCCGGTCGCGCCGCCGCCGACGATGGCGACGTCGACATGGACGTCGGCCGCGGGATCGGCGGCGAGCGTTCGCGACACGCGCAGGCACTGGTCGAGCAGTTTTAGCCGGAACCGGTCGGCCTGCTCGCGATCCTCCAGCGTCAGGCAATATTGCGCGACGCCGGGCGTGCCGAAATCGTTCGACACCGAGCCGACGGCGATGACGAGATAGTCGTAGCGGATGCGATGGCGGCCGATCAGTTCGGCGCCGGTCTCGTCGAGGATGGGGGCGACCACGATCTGGCGCGCCTGCCGGTCGATGGTTTCGAGCGAGCCGAAATAGAACCGATAGCCCCAGCGATGGGCGTGGTTGCCGTAGCCGACCTCGTCCAAATTGGCGTCGAGCGCGCCGGCCGCGACCTCGTGCAGCAGCGGCTTCCAGATATGGGTGCGATTGCGCTCGACGAGGATGACGTCGAAACGCTCGCGGCCGAGCTTGGCGCCGAGCCGGCGCACCAGTTCCAGCCCGCCCGCGCCGCCGCCGACAACCACGATTTGCGTCTTCACAGCGGTCCCCTTTGCTGCGACGTCAGGCCAACCCCCGGCGACGCGGACCTCACCGCCAGGGAACCGTGAACGGATGCGTGCTCGACAGGCCGCCGTCGACCGCGAACGCCTGCCCGTTGACATAAGACGATTCGTCGCTGGCGAGAAACAGCGCCATCGCCGCGATCTCCTCCGGCTGCCCGGCGCGCCCGAGCGGGTTGAGCTGGCCGATCTTGTCGGCCGCGCCCTTGGCGCGGGCGCGGTCGAACAGCGGCTTGGTCATGCCGGTCTCGATCAGGCCGGGGCAGATCGCGTTCACCCGCACGCCGGTTCCGCTCAGCGCGTTGGCCGAGGTCTGGGCGAGGCTGATCACGCCCGCCTTGCTGGCGGCGTAGGGCGCGCCGCTGGCGCTGGCGCGAAGCCCGGCGACCGAGGCGGTCAGCACGATCGAGCCGCCGCCGAGCCTGGCCATCGCCGGCGCCGCGTGCTTGATGGCGAGAAACGGCCCGATCAGGTTGACGCGCAGCACTTCCGCCCACAGATCGACGGTCTGCTCCAACAGCGGCGTCAGCCCGCCGCCGATCCCGGCGTTGGCGTAGACCACGTCGAGCCGGCCGAACGTCTCCAGCGCCAGTTCGACATAACGGGCCGCCTCCGCCTCCACCCCGACGTCGGCGGGATGGGCGTGCACGGTGGCGCCGGCGGCGGCGGCCTGCTCCGCCACGGCGGCGAGCGCCGTCGCCTCGCGGTCGACCAGCACCAGTTTCGCGCCTTCGCGCGCGAACGCCAAGGCGCTCGCGCGGCCGATGCCGCTGGCCGCGCCCGTGACGATCGCGACCTTGCCCGCCAACCTGCTCATGCCGGAACTCCGTGAGACGCTGTGACCTTTCGTCGCGCCTTTGGCGCGGGGAGGTACGCCACATGCGCCCGAAGCTTGCGCTCGATCAAGCGCCCGGCGCGAAAAACCCGTCATGTCGGGGCGGGCGGAACGAAAGAAATCACCCACCACACGCAGCGGTAGGACTCGCGCCCGAGTACGCATTCTGATTATAGGGTGCATTGGCCACAGATGCGCGTCGCGGGACAAGAGGCTTAGGGAAGGCTGAGATGGACTATAATGCGCGGTTCGAGGCGGCGATCGCCGATCTGAAGCGGGAAGACCGCTATCGCATTTTCGCCAATCTCGAACGCGACGCCGCCCGCTTTCCGCTCGCCCTGTGGCGCCCGGCCGGCGAGGAAGACGCCCCGCGCGAAGTCACCGTCTGGTGCTCCAACGATTATCTCGGCATGGGCGGCCATTCGGACGTGATCGAGGCGAGCGTGCGCGCCGCCAAGGCGCATGGCGCCGGCGCCGGCGGCACCCGCAACATCTCCGGCACGCATCACCCCATCGTCGAACTGGAGCGCGAACTCGCCGATCTCCACGGCAAGCAGGCGGCGCTCGTCTTCACCTCGGGCTGGATCTCCAATCTCGCCGGCATCTCGACCATCGCCTCGCTGCTGCCCGACTGCCTGATTCTCTCCGACGCGCTCAACCACAATTCGATGATCGAGGGCGTGCGCCGCGCCGGCTGCGAGAAGCAGGTGTTCCGCCACAACGACGCCGCCCATCTCGAAGAGCTGCTCGCGGCGCAAGACCCGGCGCGGCCCAAACTGATCGTGTTCGAGAGCCTCTATTCCATGGACGGCGACATCGCCCCCGTGGCCGAGATCGTGCGGCTGGCGAAGCATTACGGCGCGATGACCTATATCGACGAGGTGCACGCGGTCGGCATGTACGGCGCGCGCGGCGGCGGCGTCGCCGAGCGCGAAGGGATCATGGCCGAGATCGACGTGATCGAGGGCACGCTGGCGAAGGGTTTTGGCGCGATGGGCGGCTATATCGCCGGCCGCGCCGCGCTGATCGACGCGGTGCGCAGCTACGCCCCGCAATTCATCTTCACCACGACCTTGCCGCCGAGCGTCGCCGCCAGCGCCTGCGCCGCCGTGCGGCACTTGAAGGGGTCGAGCGTCGAGCGCGAGCGCCATCAGTCCAACGCCCATCTGGTCAAGCACGCGCTGCAAGCGGCCGGCCTGCCGGTGATGGAGAACCCGTCGCACATCGTGCCGCTGATGGTGCGCGACGCCGCCAAATGCCGCCGCGCCAGCGAATTGCTGCTGGAGCGCCACGCCATCTACATCCAGCCGATCAACTACCCCACCGTCGCGCGCGGCGAGGAGCGGCTGCGCATCACCCCGACGCCGTTGCATGACGAGCGCCAGGTCGCGGCTCTGGTGGAAGCGCTGGTCGACGTCTGGACCACGCTGGAGCTGCCGTTCGAGGCGGCCAAGGTGATCCCGTTCCGCCGGCCGGCGGCGGAAGCGAACTGCACCTATCCCGAAATGAAGAAGGCGGCGGAATAGCCGGCGGGCGTTAGGGCCGCAGGCGGATTCCGCGCTATAACGGAACGACGAAACTGGCGGGGCCGCCTTTCCCCGCCTCGCCGGCGGGGAGGCCGTCGTGAGCCGTTCCAAAACGCCGCCGCCCGTCAATCGCCGCGAGCCGCTGCCGCATGGCCGGCCCAAACCCGCTGACGAGGACCCACAGGCGCCGGCGCGGATCGAGGCGATCCTGGCCTCGCCCGCCTATCGCATCGCCAGCGAGGATCTCGGCTTTCTCGCCGGCGCCAC
>JAGWRL010000042.1 GCA_028876585.1 Pseudomonadota bacterium
GCGGCCTAAAGCGCGCCGCGCGCCCGCAGCGCGGCGATCCGCTCCGGCGCGATGCCGCGCGCCCGCAACGCCGCTTCGCCGCCTGAGCCCGGCGTGACCGGCGGCCCGGCGATTGCGCCCGGCGTCGCCGAGAAGCGCGGCGCGGGCGAGGGCTCCTGGCCGCTAAAGGCGGCGCGCGCGACATTGTGGGGATGCGCCGGCGCCTCGGCCAACGTCAGGACCGGCGTCACGCAGGCGTCGGTGGCGGCGAAAATCCCGGCCCAGGCGTCGCGGCTTTTCCCCGCGAACGCGGCGGCGAACCGCGCCGCGATCGTCGGCCAGTTCTCCGGCTTCCAGCGGTCCGGCAATTCCGCTTCGCCGATCGACAGGCCCCGCAACAGCGCGGCGTAGAACTGCGGCTCCAGCGCGCCGACCGCGACGAATTGGCCGTCGGCGCAGGCGTAGGCGCGGTAGAACGGCGCGCCGCCGTCGAGCAGGTTGGCGGCGCGCGCGTCGCGCCACATGCCGGCGGCGCGAAAGCCATGGATCATCGCCGCCAGCGTCGAAACCCCGTCCGTCATCGCCGCGTCGACCACCTGACCCCGGCCCGAGCGCCCCGCCTCCCACAGCGCGCACATCACACCGAACGCCAGCATCATCGCGCCGCCGGCGAAATCGCCGATCAAGTTGAGCGGCGGCGTCGGCGCCGCGCTGGCGCCGATGGCGTGCAGCACGCCGGTCAGCGCGATATAGTTGATGTCGTGCCCCGCCGTCGGGCTCAGCGGCCCGCTCTGGCCCCAGCCGGTGACGCGGCCGAACACCAGCTTTGGATTGCGGGCCAGACACACGTCGGGGCCGAGCCCGAGCCGCTCCATCACGCCCGGCCGGAACCCCTCGATCACCGCGTCCGCGCCCGCGATCAGGTCGAGCGCCAGCGCGGCGCCTTCGGGCGCCTTCAGGTCGATGGCGACCGAGCGGCGGCCGCGATCGACGTAATTGGGCGCCTTCACCCGCTCGAACGAACCCGCATCCGCCGCCGCCTTGCGGTCGATCCGCAGCACGTCGGCGCCCATGTCGCTCAGCATCATGCCGGCGAACGGGGCCGGGCCGATGCCCGCCATTTCGATGACGTTCAATCCGTTGAGCGGTCCCATTCCCGCGCCTCCCTGTCGGCCCAGGCGTAGCGGATCGGGGGCGCGCGCGACAGGGGCGGGGTTGCAAACTTTTTGGGCGCGGTCGAAACAAGTGGGATCACCACTCGGTTCGCGCCTTGGACCCACAAAACGCCCCGCCGATCGTCACTTTGTCGAGCCGCGCGCTCGAATCGCCGCTGGCGGGCCTCACCGCGCAGGAATTGCGCCGCCTCGCGCTGGCGGCGGAGCGGCGCACGCTGTCGCGCGGCGAAATCCTGCTGCGGCGCGGCGATCCGTCCGAAAGCGTGCATTTCCTCGCCACCGGCCGGCTCGCCGTCGTCACCGACGAGGGGGTGACCGTCAACGAGATCGCGCCCGGCGAGCCGGTCGGCGAGATCGGCTTTTTCGCCCGCATCCCGCGCACCTTCACCGTCCGCGCGATCCGCGATTCCGAGGTGCTGACGCTGGAGCGGGAGAAATTCGACGCGGCGAGCGCCGAAATGCCGGCGTTGCGAGACAGCGTCATCCGCGCGCTGGCGGTCCGGCTCGCCCAGATGCCGGCGCGCACCCAGCCCTCGGCGTCGCCGCGCACGGTCGCGGTGGTCGCCGCCGGCGGCGCCAAATTGTCGCAAAGGTTCCTGGCGCGGTTGCGCGCCTCGCTGTCGGCCCGTTCGCGCATCAAATTTCTCGGCCGCGGCGACGTCGCGGCGAAGCTCGGGGGCGGCGCGGACCGCACCAACTGGCTCAATGCGCTCGAAGCGGCGGCGGCGATGGTGATCTACGTCGCCGACGACGAATTGAGCGATTGGACCCGCACCTGCATCCGCCAGGCCGATCTGCTGTTGCTGGTCGGCGCGGCGAACGGCAGCCGCGAGATCGGCCCGATCGAGCGCTTCGCCTTCTCCATCCACGCCCCGGCCGCGCGCCGGCTCGTGCTGCTGCACGACAAGCGCCGGCTGATCGTCTCGGGAACCGCGGACTGGCTCGCCGGGCGCGATCTGTTCATGCATCACCACGTCAGCCTGGAGGACGGCGCCGACGTCGATCGGCTGGCGCGCTTCCTCACCGGCCGGGCGACCGGCTTCGTGGCGGGCGGCGGCGGCGCGCTGGGGGCGGCGCATCTGGGCGTCTATCAGGCGTTTTGCGAGGCCGGCGCGCAATTCGACATGTTCGGCGGCTCCAGCGTCGGCGCGGCGATGGCGGCGGCGATGGCGATGGGCGTGCCGGTCGCCGAGGCGGTGTCGGGCACGCATCGCATCTTCGTGACGCGGCGGGCGTTCCGCCGTTTCAACTTTCCCTATCACGGCCTGATCAACCACAAGGCGTTCGACGAATCGCTGCGGCGCGAATTCGGCGACACGCGGATCGAGGACCTTTGGCGCCCGTTCTTCGCGCTGTCGTCCGACGTGACCGAGCGCGCGCCGTCGCTGCACCGCGATGGGCCGGTCTGGCGCGCTGTGCGCGCGTCGAGCTCGATTCCCGGCGCGCTGCCGCCCTGCTTTTCGGTCGCCGGCCATCTGCTGGTCGACGGCGCGCTGTTCGAGAACGTGCCGCTGGCGGCGATGAAGTCGCTGAAGAGCGGCCCCAATCTCGTCGTCGCGCTCAGCGGCGAGAACTCGGCCCCGTGGACGGTCGATTACGATCGCATCCCCGGCCCGCGCGACTGGTTGCTGCGGGCGCTGACGCCGTGGCGGCGGCCGCGCGACGACGCGCCCAATCTGGTGCAGGTCATCATGCTCGCCATGCTCGCCAATCGCCGCCGGCCGCTGGAGATCGGCGACGAGGACTGGCTGATCCATCCCGCGATTCCCGCCGACGTGCATTGGCTGCAATGGCGCCGCCACCAGGAAGTCTACGAAGCCTCCTATCGCGGCGCGCAGGCGATGATCGCCGCCGGCGAACCGCGGTTCGCCGCGATTTTCACGCCCGACCGGGTTATTTGACGTTGGGGAAGCGCGCCGCGATCTCGTTGAGCCGCTGCGCCAGCCTGACGTCGGTGTCGGTGATCTTGCGGCCGACGTCGTGGGTGCAGAACGAAAACGCGATCATGTTGTAGGAATTGTGGAATTCCGGGTGATGGTTCATCATCTCGGCCTCGATGCCGACCAGCACGATATAAGCGATCGCGTCGCGGAAGGTCTCGAACGCGAAGGTCTTCTCGATATTGTCGCCGTTGCGTTTCCAGCCCGGCGCGCCGCGCAGGGCGGTCTCGATTTCGGCGTCGCTGAGAATCTTGTGTCCGGCCATGGCTTGCGCTCCCTTCAGAGATAGCTTTCGAGTTCCTTGGCGGCCTCCGCCGCGCTGCGTTCGAGGTTGAACGCTTCGACGAAGCGGCCGTTCCGATCCATCAGATAGACCACCGAGGAATGGTCCATCGCGTAATCGCCGTCTTTGACCGGCCCCTTGCGCGCATAAACCCGATAGACCTTCTCGGCCGTCTCGATCTGCGCGGGCGTGCCCGACAGGCCGAGGATGCGGGGATCGAAGCTCGACACGTAATCCCCCATCGCCTTGGGCGTGTCGCGCTCGGGATCGACGGTGATGAACAAAGCTTTCACCGGCTTGCCCGGCAGCTTGCCGAGAATGTCGGAGATTTCGGCCAGATCGGCCGGGCAGATGTCGGGGCAATGGGTGTAGCCGAAATAGACCAGGAAGGGATGGCCGAGCAGGTCCTTGTCGGTGAGAAGCTTGCCGTCGGCGGTCTGCAACGCGAACGGCCCGCCGATCAGCGCCGTCCCGTTGCGCGCGGGCAGACGATAGGTCAGCAGCGCCACGGCGATCAACACGGTCGAGGCGACGATGAGCACGGGGCGGGTGAGAAATCGGGACAGGTTCGGCATGATGCTCCAGCGGTCGGCGCCGCCTCCATAGCCCCGCCAGTCGTCGCGCGCCAGTTTCCGTCATGGACAGCGCGCGTTCGCCCGCTACAGTGGCGCGGTGATGTTGCGGCAATTCGAATATCTCGTGGCTTTGGCGCGCGAGCGGCATTTCGGCCGCGCGGCGGAGGCGTGCCATGTCACCCAGCCGACGCTGTCGGCGGCTATCCGCCAGTTCGAGGAGGAGCTCGGCGCGCCGATCATCGAGCGCGGCCATCGCTATCTCGGCCTGACGCCGCAGGGCAAGCTGGCGCTGGAGCACGCCCAGCGCGTGCTCGCCGAGGTCGAGGAGCTGCGGCGCGGCGTCGAGGCGCTCGACCACGGCCTCTCCGGCCGGTTGCGGCTCGGCGTGATCCCCACCGCGCTGCCGATCGTCTCGCATCTGACGACGCCGTTCTTCGCCCGCTATCCCCGCGTCACCGTCACCGTGCTGTCGCGCACCTCGATCGAGATCCAGCGCGGCATCGAGAATTTCGAGATCGACGCCGGCGTCACCTATCTCGACAACGAGCCGCTGGAGCGGGTGCGCGCGCGCCCGATCTACCAGGAGGAATATCTGTTCCTGACCCCGATTTCCGGCCCCTACGCCGACCGCAGCACGATCACGTGGCGCGAGGCGGCCGAGGCGCCGCTGTGCCTGCTGACGCCGGACATGCAGAACCGGCGCATCCTCGACGGCGTGTTCCGCTCGGTCGGCGCGACGGCGAAGGCTTCGGTCGAGACCAATTCGATCTTCAACCTGGTCAGCCACGCCGCGTCCGGCCCGTGGTCGGCGATCGTGCCGCGCCAGTTGCTGCAATTCTTCGGCCTCCCCGAGCGCACGCGGGCGCTGGAGCTGGTCGAGCCGACGGCGCGGCGCAGCGTCGGCTTCATCGTCGCCGACCGCGACCCGCCCGACCCGATCGCCCGCAACCTGATGGACATGCCGCTGCCGCCCGACATCGTCGCCGCCATCGTGCCGATGCGTAAGCCCGGTCGATAGATTTTTTCTATCGATAGTTACCTAGCTTCAATTTGAATTAGACGCCGCAATGTCTAGTTAGAGGACGACGATAAGCTTGGCGCAGGCCGGGCGGGGCATTGGATCGGCGGTTAACCGCCGGGAGGCGACGCGATGGCGAGTTATGCGGCCTGGGATGCGGCCGAAGCGTCCGAACTGATCGCTTCGGGCAAGGACGCGCCCGGCGCGATGCTGCCGATTCTGCACGCCCTGCAAGACCGCTTCGGCTATATCGACGACGAGGCGATCCCGCTGATCGCCGCCGCGCTCAACGTGTCGAAGGCCGAGACGGTCGGCGTGGTCGGTTTCTATCACGACTTCCGCAAGAGCCCGCCGGAGCGGCCGGTGCTGAAAATCTGCCGCGCCGAATCCTGCCAGGCCGCCGGCTGCGAAGCGCTGGTCGCGCATCTGGCCGAGCGGCACGGCCTGATCGCGGACGCGCACGGCGGCGGCGCGTTCGAGATCGAGACCGTCTATTGCCTCGGCCATTGCGCCGCTTCGCCCGCCGCCATGCTCGACGGCGAACCGATGGCGCGGCTGACCGCGCCAGCGCTCGACGCGCTGATCGCAGGCGCCTGACCATGACCATGAAACTCTACATCTCCAAAGACTCCACCTCGCTCGCCGTCGGCGCCGACAAGCTCGCCCGCGCCGTCGAGGCGGCGGCGCAAAAGCGCGGCCTGACGGTCGAGATCGTGCGCACCGGCTCGCGCGGCGCCTATTGGCTGGAGCCGATGGTCGAGATCGAGCGCGACGGCGTGCGTTACGGCTACGGCCCGCTCGCGCCGGAAGAAGTCGAGGGCGTGCTCGCCGGCGGCGATCACGCGAAAGCGCTCGGCCCGGTCGATGAGATCGACTGGCTGCGCCAGCAGCAGCGCCTGATTTATGCCCGCTGCGGCGTGATCGACCCGCTGTCGCTCGACGATTATGAGAAACACGGGGGCGGCAAGGGCCTCAAGCGCGCCATTGCGCTGGGCGGCGCGGCGACGGTGAAGGAAGTGCTCGATTCCGGCCTGCGCGGCC
>JAGWRL010000043.1 GCA_028876585.1 Pseudomonadota bacterium
CCGCGAGGCTGTGGGCGAGGCCGGCGCCGGTCAGGTTGGTGTTGACCAGCGCGACGCCGAGCCCGGCGCGCACCAGGCCGAACCAGATCGCCACATATTCGGGGCGGTTGGGCATCAGCAGCGCGACGGTGTCGCCTTTGGCCAAGCCGCGCTCGCGCGCCCAGCGGGCGTAGGCGTTGGCGCGGGCGTCGAGCGCGCGATAGCTGTAGGATTCGCGCTCGTTCGCCAAAGCTGGGCGGTCGCCGTGCTGGGCGGCCCATTCGGCGAGATGGTCGCCGAGCGTGCGGTCGGGCCGCTTGGTGGCGATGCGGGTGGCGCGCACCACGCGCAGCAGCCCCGCGGCATAGGCGAAGTCGCTGCGCAGACGGGAAAGCATGGAGCCTCGCACGGGTGGGTCGGGAAAGCGCCACGAAGCCTCAAGCGGGGCGCGGCGTCAAGGATCGTGCGTGCGGAGGGCGGGGAAGGGACGGTCCGCTAATCGTCGAGCCCCTTGCCGGCGAGAATGGCGGGCGCGCATTTTTCGATGCGGGCGAGGCGGGTTTTCGCCTGCTTGGCGGCGGCGAAATGCAGGAGGTAGCCGCGCTGGCGGCCCGGCGTCAAAGCCGAAAAGGCGGCGCGCAAATCCGGCGATTCCTCAAGCTTTTGCAGAAGCTCCTCTGGATACGGGAAATCGGCGGTCGTCCTTTTCGCCACCTTCAGCCCCGCCTTCTCGACGGCGATGGCGTCCTCGATATAGGCTTTCACAATCGCGCGGGCGGCGGTGATTTGCTTGAGGCTGGTGAAACGGATCTGGCGGCCGGATTGCACCCGCTCGGTCTGCTGGATCAGCAGCTTGTGCGGGTCCGGCATCAGCGCGCCCTTCATGAACAGCAGCGCGCAATAATCCTTGAAGCCGTGGATGAGGACGACGTTCCCGCCCTCGCTGGCGTAGCAGGGCTGGCCCCACTTGACCTCTTCGGTCAGCGGACAGTCGAGGGCGATCTCGCGCAAAGCCTGCATCTCCGCGACCCAGGGTCGCGCGCCGGCGAGGAGCGCGTCGACCTTGGGATTGCGGATTCCCTGGCCCGTCACGCCGCCGTTCCCTGGAGATCGTAAGCGTCGGCGCGCTCGATTTTGACGCTGACGATGTCGCCCGGCCGCAGCGGGCGGCGCGAGGCCACGTGCACGGCGCCGTCGATCTCGGGCGCGTCGCCCTGGCTGCGGCCCTTGCCGCCTTGCGGCGTGGTTTCGTCGATCAGCACCGGCAGCCGGCGGCCGATCTTCGCCTTCTGCTTGGCCAGCGAGATCGCGCTCTGCTTTTCCATGAAGCGGCGCCAGCGGCTTTGTTTGATCTCGTCGGGCACCGGCGCCAGCCCGAGATCGTTGGCGCGGGCGCCGCGCACCGGCTCGTATTTGAACGCGCCGACGCGGTCGAGCTTGGCTTCGTCGAGCCAGTCGAGCAGCAACTGGAAATCCTCCTCCGTCTCGCCGGGGAAGCCGACGATGAAGGTGGAGCGGATCGTCAGGTCGGGCGTGATTTTCCGCCAGGCGCGGATGCGCTCGAGCGTCTTTTCCTGATTGCCCGGCCGGCGCATCGCCTTCAACACCTTGGGCGAAGCGTGCTGGAACGGCACGTCGAGATAGGGCAGCAGACCGCCGCCGTTCATCAGCGCCACCACCTCGTCGACATGCGGATATGGATAGACATAATGCAAGCGAATCCATGGGCCTAGACGCCCAAGTTCGCGTGCGATGTCGAGAAAGCGGGCGGCGACCTGGGCCTCGCCGAAGGGGCTGGCGGCATAGCCGAGATCGAGGCCGTAGGCGCTGGTGTCCTGGCTGATGACCAGAATCTCTTTCACCCCGGCGCGGGCCAGTTTCTCGGCCTCGCGCAAAACCTCGCCGGCGGGGCGCGAGGCCAGCCGGCCGCGCAGTTTCGGGATGATGCAGAAGGTGCAGGAATGGTCGCAACCTTCTGATATTTTGAGATAGGCATAGTGGCGCGGCGTCAGCTTGACGCCCTGTTCGGGGATCAGGTCGAGATAGGGGTTATGCGGCGCGGGCGCGGCCTCGTGCACCGCCGCCATCACGCTTTGGAAGTCCTGCGGCCCGGTGATGGCGCTGACATGGGGATAGGCGTCGCGGATCGCCTCCGGCTCGGCGCCCATGCAGCCGGTGACGATGACGCGGCCGTTCTCCTTCAGCGCCGCGCCGATCGCGGCCAAGGATTCCGCCTTGGCGCTGTCGAGGAAGCCGCAGGTGTTGACGATGACGGCGTCAGCCCCGGCATGGGCTTTCGACAATTCATAGCCCTCCGCCCTGAGCCGGGTGAGGATGCGTTCGGAATCGACCAGGGCTTTCGGACAGCCGAGCGACACGAAGGAAATGCGGGGGGCGGCGGAGGACATGGCTCCGCTTGCCACGGGCGGCGCGCGGCGGCAAGAGAGCGCCGATTGCGCTTGGCGGCGGGATCGTCGCGCGCTAGGTGCGAACCCGCCGGCGCCGCGCCGCAAGCCAGGGAATTAGGAATGCGACAGACGATCCGCGCCATCTCGGCGCTCGCGGCGATGCTTTTGCTGGCGATGGTCGCGCAAGCTCGCGCGCAAGTGCCGCCGAGCACGGTCTCCGACTACGCCAATGCGATGAACGCGCAGGCCGCGTCGCTCGATGCGCAGATCTCCGATCGCCAGCGGCGGGGCGACATGGCGGCGGCGCAGCGGCTGGTGCTGGTGGCCGCGATGGTGCGGCGCGCGGGCGAGGAATTCCGCGCCGCCGAACAGGAGAACCTGACCGACGACATCGCCGTCCTGCCGGCGCCGGTTCCCGCCCGGATCAAGGCGGCGCTGGAGATGGCGACGAACGCGGTCGCGCTCGCGGCCGACCATCCCGATTTCGTCGCGCGCGCGCATCAGGCCGCCAATGCGCTGATATCAGCCGTGCCGGCGAAAGTCGCCCATCCCGTGATCTATGGCCTGCTGTCGCGCGATCTCGCCGAACCCGGCGCCGCTTTGCCGAGCGACATCGTGTTCTACGGCTATCGGCTGTTCGATCCGATCTTCAAGACCGTTCCCGCGGTGCTGTACGGGCGCACGGAACTGGAGCCGGCCTCGGTCGCGGTTGCGGACGACCGGATCGACGTGACGCTGCCCGAAGAGATTCGCAAGGCGGTCAAATTCGCCCCCGACGCCTGCGATCAGCGCCCGAGCTTCTCCCTGCGGGTGCGCGACACCTACGCCCAGCGGCGCGGGATATGGCCGATCGTTTGGCATTACGAGGTTTTGACCAACACCGATTTCAACGTGCTGCAATCGCCGGTGTTCTACGCCGCGAAAATCGTCGCCAGCGCCGAGGCGATCCAGCGGACGAGCACGACGGCGTCGTTTCGGGAAAAATCGAGCCTCACCGTCGCTGATTGCGAGAGCACGCGCAGCGCCGAGGCGGTGTTCTCGCTGCCCGAAGGCGCCAAAGACGTGGTCTGCGCCGCCAGTTGGGTCGATGCGTCGAACACGGTCAAGCTGGCGAGCCGCTGCACCGTCAAGGACGGCGCGGTCGAGGCGACCGGGCAGATCACGGCGGGGCCGAAATCCTGTTCGCCCGACAAGCTTTGCGCCTGCTCGACGCCGGCGCAGGGCTGGCTGGCGGTGAGCGGCAGCTACGCCATCGAGCACGAAACCAGCAGCATGCGGGTTTCGACCGGCGCGCCGGCGCTGACTTTCCCCTCCGGCGGCGTCGCCGAGGGCAGGATCGCGACGGCGGCGGACGAGAAGCTGCGCCATGTCGCGCTGGAGATTTCGCGCCGCGCCTGCGCCGCCGTGGTCGACACGCTCGACCTCGCCATCGGCGAGGAGCCGGACGGCCGCGCGCAGGGCGTCTCCAAGACCGGCGCGTTCCGCGCCTCGATCAAGGGAGGGGCGCTGCGGGTGGGCGCCGCCGACGCCGTGGCGGAGGCCGGCAAGGCGCCCTGACGCTTGTGTGAACAAACGTTGGCGAACCGCCTTCGTGGCGCCGCAATCGGGCCAAAATTCGGTCCGGCCAGACCCGCAGGAGTCGGCCGCTCCCGACACGCCGCAAGCGATTTGCGACGGCGTCTCGCACTTGCAAAATAATTGGTGAGGTCCTAGTTTGCGCACGCTTTTTCCTGAACGACGCCCTTCGCCGCGCATCGAGCCCCGCTCGAACGGCGCGATCGTGCTCGGCTTAGAGGCGTAAGACGTGATGCGTTCGACATCTGAACTTCGCTTGGCCGTCGTCGGCCTCGGCTATGTCGGCCTGCCGCTCGCCGTCGAATTCGCCAAAACCCGCGCCGTGGTCGGCTTCGACATCAACGAACACCGCATCGCCGCCTTGCGCGCCGGTCGCGACATCACGCGCGAATTGTCGCCGCAGGAACTGGCCGAAGGCAAGCTGCTGCGGGTCTCGACCAATCCGGCCGACATCGCCGAATGCAACTTCTACATCGTCACCGTGCCGACGCCGGTCGATGACGACAAGCAGCCCGATCTCGGCCCGGTCTTGTCCGCCTCGGCGACGATCGGCAAGGTGCTGAAGCAGGGCGACATCGTCGTCTATGAATCCACCGTCTATCCCGGCGCCACGGAAGAAGATTGCGTGCCGGTGCTGGAGAAGGTGTCGGGCCTCAAGTTCAACCGCGATTTCTTCGTCGGCTACAGCCCCGAGCGCATCAATCCGGGCGACAAGACCCACCGTTTCGAGACCATCACCAAAGTTGTGTCGGGCCAAGACGCCGCGACGCTCGATGTCATCGCCGATGTCTATGGTTCGGTGGTGACCGCGGGCATCCATCGCGCTCCCTCGATCAAAGTGGCGGAGGCCGCCAAGGTGATCGAGAACACGCAGCGCGATCTCAACATCGCCTTCATGAACGAGCTGGCGATCATCTTTGCCCGGCTGGGCATCGATACCAGTGAAGTGCTCGAAGCCGCCGGAACCAAGTGGAACTTCCTCAAGTTCAAGCCGGGGCTCGTCGGGGGCCACTGCATCGGCGTCGATCCGTACTACCTCACGATGAAGGCGCAGCAGC
>JAGWRL010000044.1 GCA_028876585.1 Pseudomonadota bacterium
AGGAACAGCGAGATGCCGCGCGTGCCGGGCGGCGCGTCGGGCAGCCGCGCCAGCACCAGATGCACGATATTGTCGGCGAAATCGTGCTCGCCATAGGTGATGAAGATTTTCTGGCCGAATATGCGGTAGGTCCCGTCGTCCGCCCGCTCGGCGCGCGAGCGCACCGCGTTGAGGTCGGAGCCGGCCTGCGGCTCGGTCAGGTTCATGGTGCCGGTCCATTCGCCGCTGGCGAGGCGCTTGACATAGGTCTCGCGCAGTCGCGGCGAGGCGTAGGCGTTGAGCGCTCCGAGCGCCCCCTCGCTCAGCAGCGGGCATAAAGCAAAGCCCATCGAGGCGCCGTTCCAGATCTCCGTGCAGGCGAAGCTGACGCTGTGCGGCAGGCCCATGCCGCCCTGTTCCGGCGCGGCGGTGACGCCGGCCCAGCCGCCCGCCACCCATTGCTTGTAAGCGTCGCGAAACCCCTTCGGCGTGGTGACGACGCCGTTCTCGCATTTCGCGCCCTCGATGTCGCCGGGACGGTTGAGCGGCGCGATCACTTGCGTTGCGAAACGCCCCGCTTCCGAAATGACGGAGGCGACGGTGTCCCAATCGAGATCGCCGGGCAGCGCCTCGCCGAGATCGGCGACATGGCGCAGCGAGAACAGGATGTCTTCGACGGGGGAGCGGTACATCGGGCGCGTCCTCTCAAGGCTTCGCGCTCAAGGACCATAGAACGCGGACGGGCGCAATCACCCCTTTCGCCCCTCCGCGAACAGCCCCTCCACGATCAGCAGCGCCACGCCGGCGCTGATCGCCGCGTCGGCGAGGTTGAAGACGAAGAAATGGCGGCCGAGCGCGTGCAGGTCGAGGAAATCGACCACCGCGCCATAGGCGGCGCGGTCGGCCGCGTTGCCGAGCGCGCCGCCGATGATGAGGCCAAGCCCGGCGCCGGTCATGCGCGATTTCACCCGCCACAGCCAGATCGTCAGCACGGCGACGACGCCTAGGGAAAAGCTGGTCAGCAGCGCCGCGCCGAGCGCCCCGTCCTGCGGCAGCAGGCTGAACGAGACGCCGCGATTGAAGCGCAGCGCCAGATCGAGAAACGGCGCCAGCGCGCCCGCGTGCATCGCCCCCGCCTCGAAACCGTGCGTGATCGCGTATTTGCTCGCCTGATCCAGCGCCAGCGCCAGCGCGGCGAGCGCCAGTCCCAACCCCCGCGCGCTCACGCCCCGCGCGCTTTCCACTCCCGCAACGCTTTCGCGTCGCGTGGGCTGACGTCGGGATATTCGGGATCGGCGGTGGCGGGGTCGAAATAGCGCCACGAGCGCGCGCATTTGACGCCGCCGGCGCGCTGCACCACCACCGCGGCGCCCGGCGCGTCGGCATGGCGGAACGCGCCCTCGGGCGCGGGGCCGTCGACGAGGGTGAGGTCGGAGACGATGCACACTTCCGCGAAGTCGACGTGCTCCAGCGCGGCGCGCCAGTTCGCGTCTTCGAGATAGAGCACGGGATGCGCCTCCAGCGAGGCGCCGATCTCCTTGGCGGCGCGGGCGATCTCGATCGCGCCGGTGACGACCGAGCGCAGCCGGCGCAGTTGCGCCCATTGCGCCGCCAGCGCCTCGTCGCGGAAATTTTCAGGGATGTCCGGGAACAGTTCGAGATGCACCGAGCCGGCTTGCGGGTCACGCGCGCCCCACGCCTCCTCGGCGGTGAACACGAGGATGGGCGCGAGCCACACCGTCACGGCGCGGAAGATGCGCTCGATCGTCTCCAGCGAGCCGATCCGCTTGAGGCTGGAGATCGGCTCGCAATAGAGCGCGTCCTTGCGCACGTCGAAATAGAACGCCGACAGGTCGGTGTTGAGGAAGGCCGACAGGATCGACACCACGCGGGCGAAATCGAACTCGGCGTAAGCGCGCCGCACCTCGCCGTCGAGTTCGGCGAGCCGATGCAACATCAGCCGGTCGAGCGGTTGGATCATCGAGAAGGCGAGCGTGCGGCTGCGGTCGTAATGGGCGAGCATGCCCAGCATCCAGCGCAGCGAATTGCGCAGCTTGCGGTAATTGTCGCTCACCATTTTGAGGATGTCGGGGCCGATCTTCTGGTCGTCGGTGTAATCCGTGCTCGCCACCCACAGCCGCAGAATGTCGGCGCCCGAGGTCTTGATGATGTCCTGCGGGAAGGTCTGATTGCCGAGCGACTTCGATTGCTTGCGGCCCTTCTCGTCGAGCGTGAAGCCGTGCGTCAGCACGATGTCGTAGGGCGCGCGGCCGCGCGTGCCGCAGCTCTCCAGCAGCGACGCCTGGAACCAGCCGCGATGCTGGTCGGAGCCCTCCAGATACATCACCTCGTCGGCGCCGCCATCGACTTTGCGATGGATGCCGGCGAGGCCGGGGAAATGCTTGGCGTCGTCGAGCACGAAGGCGTGGGTCGAGCCGGAATCGAACCACACGTCGAGCACGTCGTCGACCTTCTCGTACTCGGCGGGGTCGAACTCGGGCGCGAGGAACCGCGCCGCCGCGCCCTCGGCGTACCACGCGTCGGCGCCCTCCTGCTCGAAGGCTGCCGCGATTCGGGCGTTGACGCGCTCGTCCTTGAGCGGCTCGTGTTTGCCCTTTTCGACGAACACGGCGATCGGCACGCCCCAGGCGCGTTGCCGGCTCATCACCCAATCCGGCTTGGCGTTGACCATGCCGCGAATCCGGTTCTCGCCGCTGGCGGGCACCCAGCGGGTCTCAGTGATGGCTTTGAGCGCGGTGTCGCGTAACGAGAGCCCGCCCGCCATCGCCTTGTCCATGGCGATGAACCATTGCGGCGTGTTGCGGAAGATGACGGGTTTCTTCGAGCGCCAGCTGTGCGGGTATTGATGCTTGAGCCGCCCCCGCGCCAGCAGATTGCCCGCTTCAATCAAAGCGCGGATGACCGCCTCGTTGGCGTCGCCCTTCTCGCCCTTCTCGGTGAGGACGCGCCTGCCCGTGAAGCCGGGCGCTTCGTTGGTGTAGACGCCGTTTTCGTCGACGGTGTAGGGGATGCGGGGGTTTATGCCGCGCTCGGCAAGCAACCGGCCTGACGCCATCCAGATCTCAAAATCCTCGCGGCCGTGGCTCGGCGCGGTGTGGACAAAGCCCGTGCCGGCGTCGTCGGTGACATGGTCACCGTCGAGCAGGGGGATGGGGAAGGTGTAACCTCCGGCGAGGCCGCGAAGGGGATGGGCGCAAATGGTTCCTGCGAGAAGCGACCCGCCAATTTCGCGAGAATTGAACGATCCCGAGGCAATCTTCGCCTGACGACGGAACTCATCCACAAGACTTGTAGCAACAAGGAGCGACGCGCCGCCAAAACGCGATCTGAACTCGCGTCGCTCTTCGTTGATTCGGTTCCTTTGTTCTTCGTAGGCCGCTTCCGAACCCGCTATCTGCGCAGCGCTTGATGCGTCAGTAGCCTGAATTTCCGGTGCAGGCATCAACAGCGTGTAGGAAAACCGATGCGAATAGGAGATTGCCCGGTTGCCAGGAATTGTCCAAGGCGTCGTAGTCCAAATTACAATTTTGGCGTTGACGCCTTGCAATCCGGCCGCGTCGGAGGAGACAACCGGAAACGCCACATAGACCGTATCGCTGGTATGATCCTCGTACTCGACCTCGGCCTCGGCCAGCGCCGTTTGCTCGACCACGCTCCACATCACCGGTTTGCTGCCGCGATACAGCAGCCCATTATCCGCATATTTGTGAATCTCGCGCGCGATCTGCGCTTCGGCCGCAAAGCTCATCGTCGAATAGGGATGGTCCCAGTCGCCGAAGCCGCCGAGCCGCTTGAACTCCTCGCGCTGCACGTTGAGCCAATGGCCGGCATAGGCGCGGCATTCCTGACGGAACGCGATCATCGCCTGCGGCGAGCGGAAATCCGGCTTCGGCTTGCCCTTGGAGCGGTAATTCTCCTCCTCGACCTTCCATTCAATAGGAAGGCCGTGGCAGTCCCAGCCGGGCACGTAGTTGGAATCCTTGCCGAGCATCTGCTGCGAGCGGACGACCAGATCCTTGAGCGTCTTGTTGAGCGCGGTGCCGATGTGGATATGACCGTTGGCGTAGGGGGGGCCGTCGTGCAGCACGAATTTCGGCCGGCCCTGCGCTTGGGCGCGCAAAGCGCCGTAAATGTCGGCCGCCGCCCATTTGGCCAAAATCTCCGGCTCCTTCTGCGGCAGGCCGCCGCGCATCGGGAAATCGGTCTTGGGCAGAAACAGGGTTTGCGAATAATCTTCCGCGTCGGTCATGATCGTCTGGGGCGCTTTCCGGAGGTTTGCGCGCCTTAGAGGATTCCGCTCAAAACTGCAAAAGGCGTGGGGATGACCAACAGAATCGAAGCCGCGCCCGGCGCCTGGCTCTATCCCGGCTTTCTCGACCCCGCGCGGCAGGCCGCGACGCTCGCCGCTTTGCGCGCCGTGATCGCGCAAAGCCCGCTGTTTTCGCCGACCATGCCGCGCACGGGAAAACCGTTCTCGGTCAGGATGACGAATTGCGGCGCGCTCGGCTGGGTCTCCGACCGCGACGGTTATCGCTACCAGCCGCGCCACCCCGTCACGGGGGCGCCGTGGCCGGCGATCCCGGCGGAAATCCTGGCGGTCTGGACCGAATTGCTGCCCCATGCGCCGCCGCCCGAGGCCTGTCTCGTCAATTACTACGACGGAGCCGCGAAAATGGGGCTGCATCAGGATCGCGACGAGCGCGCCCTCGATGTGCCGGTGCTGTCGATCTCGCTCGGCGACGAGGCGCGGTTCCGCATCGGCGGGCCGACGCGCAACGCGCCGACGCGCGCCTTCACGCTGCGCAGCGGCGACGTGTTTGCGTTCGGCGCCGAATCGCGGCTGGCGTTCCACGGCGTCGACCGGATTTCGCTCGGAACGTCGAGCCTGCTGCCCGAGGGCGGTCGGCTCAACCTGACGCTGCGAAGGGTTACGCCGTCGGCGCGGTCTTAGCCGCACCCTTGGAGACGCCCACGAGCGCCGGGCGCAGCACGCGGTCGGCGATCTTCCAGCCGCTCTGCACCACCTGGGCGACCGCGCCGGAGGGGATTTCCGCGTCCGGCGCCTCGAACATCGCCTGATGGAAATTCGGGTCGAACTTCTCGCCCAAGGGGTCGAGCCGCTTGACGCCGTGGCGCGCCAGCACGCTGGCGAGGTCCTTGGCGGTGAGTTCGACGCCCTCGATCAGCGCCTTCAGCGTGTCGTTCGCGCCGGCGCGCGCATCGGCGGGGATGTGGTCGAGCGCGCGTTCGAGATTATCGACCACCGACAGCAGATCGCGGGCGAAATTGGTGACGCCATAGGCGCGCGCGTCGGCCGACTCACGTTCGGAGCGGCGCCGCATATTCTCCGTTTCCGCAAGCGCGCGCAGCACGCGCTCCTTCAACTCGGCGTTTTCCGAAACCAGCTTCTCGATCACGCTATGCGGATCGGGGGCGGTTTCTGCTTTATTGTCAAACTCTTCTGGCCCCTTAGCGTCGGGATTGATCGGTTGCTTATCGTTCATGGCGATCCTGGCCCTCATATCTGGCGGCGATATCGAGGCTGGCGCGGCAAAAATCAAGCCGGCGTCATTCGCCCTGCAAAATCGCCAGCAATTGCCGCTTCAGCGCCGACTGGCGCGCCGGCGCGGTGATCTTCGCGCCGGTCAGATCGGTGACGTAGAACGCGTCGGCCGCCTTCTCGCCATAGGTGACGATATGGGCCGAGCCGATGTTGAGGTTGAGCCGCGACAGCAGCGTCGTCACGTCATAGAGCAGGCCGAGCCGGTCAAGCGCGACGATTTGCAGCACGGTGTAGAGGCCGGACAGGGTGTTGTCGATCTCCACCTCCGGCTCGACCGTGAAGATCGTCTTGCGCGATTCGCGCTTGCGCCGGTCCTGGATGATGTCGCGCAGCCGCACCTCGCCGCGCAGCGATTTCTCGACCACGGCGGCGATGCGGCGGCCGCGGCGGATTTCGTCGGCGTCCTCGGGGAATTCGCGCGAGATGAAGATCGAATCGAGCGCGAAGCCGTCGGTGGTGGTGAAGATATGCGCCTCCACGATGTTGGCGGCGGCCGAGGCGCAGCCGCCGGCGATCACCGACAAAAGCCGGGGATGATCGGGGGCGATCACGGTGAGTTCGGTGACGCCGCGCGTCGCGTCGGTCGAAACCTCCGTCGTCAGCGAACGCACCTGCTTTTCCATCGCCGCGAACAGGCCGGCGTGGGCGATCTGGCGCGGCAGATCGACCTTCAGCCAATAAGCGGGATAATGGCGCGAGGCGTAGGCCTCGAATTCGGGGTCGGACCAGGCCGGCAGCGCCTTGCGCAACGCCTCGCGCGCGGCGGCGACGCGCGATTTGCGGTCGATGGCGGAATGACCGCCGCCGAGCCGGACCTCGGTCTCCCAGAACAGATTGCGCAGCAACTGCCCTTTCCAGGCGTTCCACACCCCCGGCCCGACGGCGCGGATGTCGACCGCCGTCAGCGCCAGCAACAGCCGCAGCCGGTCGATCGTCTGCACCACGGCGCCGAACGTCTCCGCCGTGCGCGGATCGGAGAGATCGCGCCGCTGCGCGGTGTCGGACATGGTCAGATGCTGCTCGATCAACCAGGCGACGCGCTCGGTGTCCGCCGCGCTCAGGCCGAAGCGCGGGCACAGTTTGCGCGCTGCCTCGGCGCCGGCGATCGAGTGATCGACGCCGCGCCCCTTGGCGATGTCGTGCAGGAAGGCGGCGACATAAAGCGCGGTGCGGTGGGCGATGGCGGGCAGGATCTCCGTCAGCAGCGGATGATCCTCCTTCAGCCGCCCGTTCTCGATCTGGCTGAGCACGCCCACGGTGCGCAACAGATGCTCGTCGACGGTGTAATGATGGTACATCGAATATTGCATCATGCCGACGACGCGGCCGAATTCGGGGATGAAGCGGCCGAGCACGCCGGCCTCGTTCATGCGCCGCAGGGCCACCTCGGGCGAGCGGCGCGAGGTGAGGATTTCGAGGAACAGTTGGTTGGCGGTGGGGTCGGCGCGCACGGCGGCGGTGATGCGCTTGAGCGATTTGGTCACCAGCCGCGTCGTCTCGGGATGCACGTTGAGGCCGGAACGGTCGGCGACCCAGAACAGCCGGATCAGATTGACCGGGTCCTTGTCGAACACATCCTCCGCGATGACGTTGATGCGCTCGACCTCGACGCGAAAGTCGGGCGCCTCGGCGACCGCCTTGGGGCGGCGGCGCAGCTTCTGCAGGAAGCGGTCGAAGGTCTGGGTGCGCTTGGTCTGGCGCATCTCCAGCGCCGCGCAGACGATGGCGGTGAGATCGCCGACGTCCTTGGCGACCAGGAAATAGTGCTTCATGAACCGCTCGACGTCGGTCTGGCCGGCGCGCGAGGCGTAGCCGAGCCCCCTGGCGATCGGCGGCTGCATGTCGAAGCTCAGCCGCTCCTCGGGCCGCCCGGTCAGGAAATGCAGATGACAGCGCACCGCCCACAGAAATTCCTCGCAGCGGCGGAACAGCCGGAATTCCTCCGCCGTAAACAGCCCGGCGCCGACGAGTTCGGCGGCGTCCGTGACGCGATAGACATATTTGCTGATCCAGAACAGCGTGTTGAGATCGCGTAAGCCGCCCTTGCCCTCCTTCACGTTGGGTTCGACGACATAACGCGATTCGCCCTGGCGCTGGATGCGCTTGTCGCGCTCGGCGAGTTTGGCGGCGACGAATTCGCCCGCCGTCTTGGCGACGATCTGGGTTTCGAACCGGCGGCGCAGAGTGTCGAACAACTTTTCGTCGCCGCTGAGCCGGCGCGCCTCCAGCAGCGAGGTGCGGATCGTCATGTCGGCGCGGGCCTGCACGATGCAATCCTCGACCGAGCGGGTGGCGTGGCCGACCTTCTGCTTGAGGTCCCACAACACATAGAGGATGGTCTCGACGACGAATTTGACCCGCGCGTCGGCGGGATCTGCGGCCAGGAACAACAGGTCGATGTCGGATTCCGGCGCCAATGTGCCGCGTCCATAGCCGCCGACCGCGACGACGCCATGCGGCGGCGGCCTGACGCCCTCGCCGGCGAGTTTGGCGACCACGCTCTCGTGCAGCGCGCGCACGATCTGATCCTGCGCCCGGCTTAAAAATTCGGCGCAGGCGAGGCCGCGCCCGCCCGCCTCCAGCCGCGCCCGCGCCTCGGCGCGTTGCGCCGCCAGAAACGGCGCCAGCTCGCGCGCCGCCGCCTTGCGAAAGGCGATGGCGTCGGCCCCCGCCTCACGGCTGGCCGCGTCGAGCGCGGCGCG
>JAGWRL010000045.1 GCA_028876585.1 Pseudomonadota bacterium
CGCACGCTGGCGGGCGGGGCGCTTGCCGCCGGTTCGCGGCTGGCGGCGAGCCTGGCCGGCTTCGTCGCCGCCGCCGACGTCTACGAAAAAGCCGCGGGCCGTCACGCCGATTTGCGCAACGCCTGAGGCTCGGCCCATAACAGGCAAAATGGAGGAGCGCCCATGTCCGTGCTGGCTTTCGACCGCCCCGATTTTCTGCGCGAGGAGGAGATCGCCCTGTTCGGCGATTCGGTGAGCAAGTTCTTTGACCAGCACGCGCCCGAGGCGCGCGTCGCCAAATGGCGGGCCGACAAGATCGTCGAGCGCGAGATGTGGCGCGAGGCGGGCGCCGCCGGCCTGCTGTGTCTGGCGATTCCGGAAGCCTACGGCGGCGCGGGCGGCGATTACCGGCACGAAGTCGTGTTCATGGAGACGATGGCGAAGAAGGGCATCGACGGTTTCGGCGCCTCGCTGCACAACGCCATCGTCGCGCCCTACATCTATCACTACGGTTCCGAGGAGCAGAAGCGGCGCTGGCTGCCGCGCATGGCCTCCGGCGATCTCGTCGGCGCGATCGCGATGAGCGAGCCCGGCGCCGGCTCCGACCTGCAAGGCGTGCGCACCAGCGCCAAGCGCAGCGGCAACCAATATGTGATCAACGGCCAGAAAACCTTCATCACCAACGGCCAGACCGCCAATCTCGTCATCGTCGTCGCCAAGACCGACGCGAGCGCCGGCGCCAAAGGCACCTCGCTGATCGTGGTCGAGACCGAGGAGACGGAAGGTTTTGAGCGCGGGCGAAAGCTCGACAAGGTCGGGCTCGACGCGCAGGACACCTCCGAACTGTTCTTCCACGAGGCGCGCGTGCCGACGGCGAACCTGATCGGCGCCGATGAGGGCCAGGGCTTTGTGCAACTGATGCAGCAATTGCCGCAGGAGCGGCTCAACATCGCCGTCGGAGGCCTGGCGGTGATCGAGCGCGCGCTGCAACTGACCATCGACTACGTGAAGGAGCGCCACGCCTTCGGCAAGCGCATCCTCGATTTCCAGAACACGCAATTCGTATTGGCGGAGTGCAAGACCGAGGCGAATGTCGGGCGCGCCTTCGTCGACCGCCTGATCGGCCTGCATCTCGACGGCAAGCTCGACGCAGCTGCGGCCTCGATGGCGAAATACTGGGTCAGCGACCTCGAATGCAAGATCGTCGACCGCTGCCTGCAATTGTTCGGCGGCTACGGCTTTATGAATGAGTACCCGATCGGCCGCATGTTCCGGGATACGCGGGTGCAGCGGATTTACGGCGGCACGAATGAAATCATGAAGCTGCTGATCGCAAGGACGTTGTGAGCGGACCTCAGCCGCCCCAGGTCGCGAACATCGCCGCCACCGCCGCCGTCATCACCAGGGTCGCCGCCCAGCCGAGCGTCTTGAGCAGCAGTTTCAGCGTGAATTGCCCCATCACCGCCGGGCGCGATCCCAGCGCCATGATCATGAACATGATCGGCACGGCGGCGACGCCGTTGATCACCGCCGACCAGAACAGAGCCTTGATCGGATCGAGCGCGGTGAAATTGAGCGTGGCGCCGACGATGGTCGCCGCCGCGATGGTTGCGAAGAAGGCGCGCGCGCGGCCGGGGCGCTGCGACAGGCCGACCCGCCATTGCAACGCCTCGCCGACGGCGTAAGCGGCGCTGCCCGCCAGCACCGGCAAGGCCAGCAGTCCGGTCCCGATGATCCCCAAAGCGAACACCGCGAAGGCGAAATCGCCGGCGATCGGCCGCAGCGCCTTGGCCGCCTGCGACGACGTGGCGATGTCCGTGATTCCATGCGCGTTGAGGGTCGCGGCCGTGGTCAGCATGATGAACAGGGCGATGATGTTCGAGGCCCCCATTCCCACCAGCGTGTCGAGCTGTATCCGCGCCATCTGCCGGGGCGCTTGCAGCGGCGCCTCCAGCAAGGCTTGCGAATCGGCGTCCTCTTTCTCGTCTTCGACTTCCTGGCCGGCTTGCCAGAAAAACAGATACGGGCTGATCGTCGTTCCGAATACGCCGACGACGACGGTGAGATAGCTCGCCGATAGATGGATGTGCGGCGCCACAAGGTTGCGCGCCACCTCGCCCCACGGCGCGCCGACGACGAAAACCGTCGCGACATAAGCCAGCAGCGACATCGTCAGCCATCTCAGCACCGAAGCATAGCGCGAATAGCGCATGAAGACTTCCAGCGTGACGGAAACAACGGCGAAGCCGGCGATATATAGAATGGCGGGAGCGTCGAGCAGCAGTTGCAGCGCCGCCGCCATCGCGCCCAGATCCGCGCCGATGTTGATGGTGTTGGCGACGACGAGCAGCCCGACCAGGATATACAGCACCGGCGCGGGATAGTGGCGGCGCATGTTGCCCGCCAGACCCTGTCCCGTCACCCGCCCGATTTCGGCGCTGATCATTTGAATGGCGCACATCAGGGGATAGGTCAGCAGCAGCGTCCAGCCCAGATCGTAGCCGAATTGCGCGCCGGCCTGCGAATAGGTGGCGATGCCGCTGGGATCGTCGTCGGAGGCGCCCGTGATCAGGCCCGGCCCCAGGATGTCCGCCCATTTCGGACCCTGTTTGGCCTGGTCTTGCGGCGCGGTCGCATCACTCACAGCCGGGCTCTTTCGTTCGCAGCCCGTCGGGGCCGGATGTCGATTTGGACTTGAAGGGCGCCGAATTCAATGCGGCGCGCCTTCCGCCGGGCGCCGTGAAGTTCGAGCCGCCCCTTGGCGCCCCGGCAAAAACCTGTATAAGCCCGCATCCCCCGGATTACCCCCCCGGCGGGGCCGACCGACCTGGACGACATCCCGGCTCGGCCGTTTTTCCCTGCAAACTGGAGACATTCCGATGTCGATCACCGCCGAGCGCAAGGCTCAGCTTATCCGCGATTACGCCCTGAAGGTCGGCGACACCGGCTCACCCGAGGTCCAGGTCGCGATCCTCACCGAGCGCATCACCAACCTCACCGGCCACTTCAAGGCGCATGTGAAGGACAATCACTCGCGTCGCGGCCTGCTGAAGATGGTCTCGCAGCGTCGCACGCTGCTCGATTATGTCAAGAAGTCCGACGAGAATCGCTACAAGACGCTGATCGAGCGCCTCGGCATTCGTCGCTAAGCGCGCGAGCCGCGCGTATCCCCGCGCGGCTTTCCCCCGATGCGAAAGCTTCACGTCATGGCAGGATAGCCAGGGGTTCCGCCGATCCAGGCCGAGCCCCTCGCCGTCTTGCCGATGACGTATTTCAAAACTGCACGCCGATAGCTTTCGCATCCTCAAAACACAACAAGAAGGATGCTGACATGTTTGATATTCAACGCGAAAAACTCAACTGGTGCGGGCGCGAGCTGACGCTGGAGACCGGCCGCATCGCCCGTCAGGCCGATGGCGCGGTGTTCGCCAGCTGGGGCGAAACCACTTTGCTCGCCACGGTCGTCGCCGCCAAGGCGCCCAAGCCCGGCCAGGATTTCTTCCCGCTCACCGTGCATTATCAGGAAAAGGCCTTCGCGGCCGGCCGCATTC
>JAGWRL010000046.1 GCA_028876585.1 Pseudomonadota bacterium
CCTACGGGCCGCTGCGCGACCTGGTGCGCCCCTACATCCTCAGGCGCCTCAAGACCGACAGGAGCATCATCGCCGATCTGCCCGACAAGACCGAGGTCAAGGCCTATTGCGCGCTCAGCCGCAAACAGGCGGCGCTCTATCAGGCGACAGTGGCCGATTTCGAACAGCGGCTCGCACAATCCGACGACGATATGTCGCGGCGCGGGCTGGTGCTGGCGACGCTGATGCGGTTGAAGCAGATTTGCAACCACGCCGCCCACGGCCTGGGCGGCGGCGAGCCGTGGGAGAGCGGGCACAGCGGCAAATTCGCGCGGCTGAGCGAAATCGCGGCGACGGTGGCGAGCCGGCAGGAGAAGATGCTGGTCTTCACCCAGTTCAAGGAGGCGGTCGAGCCGCTCGGCGATCTGCTCGCCGGCGTGTTCGGCCGCCCCGGCCTGGCGCTCAGCGGCGACACGGCGGTGGCCAAGCGCAAGACCCTGGTCAAGGCGTTTCAGGAGGACGAGACCGCGCCGTTCTTCGTGCTGTCGCTGAAGGCGGGCGGCTCGGGGCTGACGCTGACGGCGGCCTCGCATGTCGTCCATTTCGACCGCTGGTGGAACCCCGCGGTCGAGAACCAGGCGACCGACCGCGCCTACCGCATCGGCCAGAAGCGCAACGTGCTGGTGCACAAATTCGTCTGCCGTGGCACAATCGAGGAGCGAATCGACGGTCTCATCGAATCGAAGCGGCGGATGGCCGAGGACCTGCTTTCCGCGGGAAGCGAGATCAACCTGACCGAACTCGCCGACGCCGATCTGATGGCGCTGGTCAGGCTCGACCTCGACGCCGCGACGAAGGAGGCGACATGAGCTTCTGGGGATTTCAGCCCTATGTCCCGGTCGCGGAACGGCGCGCGCGGGCGATAAGGGAAGCCGAGAAGCTGAGGAAGCAGGGGCGCGCCGTCGCCCCGGTCGTCGTCGAAGGCCGCAAAATCGCCAAGAGCTTCTGGGGCAAATCCTGGTGCGACAATCTGGAGCGCTATTCCGATTTCGCCAGCCGGTTGCCGCGCGGGCGCAGCTATGTCTGCAACGGCCTGGTGATCGACCTGGGGCTGACGCGCGGCAAGGTCGAGGCGCTGGTCAGCGGCTCCGAGGTCTATCAGGTGAAAATCGACGTCGCCGTCGCCGCGCCGGCGCGGTGGAAGGCGATCTGCGCCGATTGCGCCGGCTCGGTCGGCTCGCTGGTCGAACTGCTGCAAGGCAAGCTGTCGACCCACGTGATGGAGCGGGTGTGCCGCAAGGGCGACGGCCTGTTCCCGGCTCCGGCCGAGATCAGGATGTCCTGCTCGTGCCCGGATTGGGCCGGCATGTGCAAGCATGTCGCGGCGACGCTGTACGGGATCGGCGCGCGGCTCGATGACGACCCCGACCTGTTGTTCACGCTGCGCGGCGTCGATCGCGCCGAACTGGTCTCAACCGTCGGGGCGGACCTGCCGATGACGCAGGCCGGCGCGTCGAGCGACCGGCTGCTCGCCGAGGACGACGTCGCCGCCCTTTTCGGGCTGGAGATGCATGCCCCCGCGGCGCCCGCGACAAAGACAGGGCCGCGCGCCAAGGCGGGCGCGCACAAAGTTAAGAAGCTGGTGGAATCGCGCCCCGCGCCGACGCCAAAACGCCCGGCCGCGCGGGCCGCGCGCCCCCGCGCCGCCCTCAAGCCACTTGCGGCGAAGGCCGCCCTCAAGCCGCTTGCGGCGAAGGCCGCCCTCAAACCGCCGGCCCGCAAGCGCTGATCGGCCGCGTCATCCCCCTGTCATGTTAATCCGCAATGCGCGGGCGAAGGGCGGCGGAGGTTATCGGCATGGCTGACGGGCTATTGAACGTACTGTTCCTGTGCACCGGCAACACGGCTCGCTCGGTGCTGGCCGAGGCGATCCTGCGCAAGGACGGCGCCGGCCGCTTCCGCGCCCATTCGGCCGGGAGCCATCCCAAGGGCGTCGTCAATCCGCTCGCGCTGTCGACGCTCGCCGCGCACGGCTATCCCGTCGACGGCTTGCGCTCGAAAAGCTGGGACGAGTTCGGCGCGCCCGAGGCGCCGGCGATGAATTTCATCTTCACGGTCTGCGACGACGCAGCGGGCGAGGCCTGCCCGTTCTGGCCCGGCCATCCCGCCACCGCGCATTGGGGCGTCGCCGATCCGGCGGCGGTATCGGGCGCGCCCGAGGAAAAAGCCCACGCGTTCGAGACCGCGTTCCGCCTGCTGCGCGCGCGCATCGCGGCGTTTTTGGCGTTGCCGTTCGCCGCGCTCGACTCCGCCGCGTTGCTCGCCCGGTTGCGCGAGATCGGCCGCATGGACGGCGCGACCCGCCGCGCCCACGAAGCGTGAGCGCCGCCGAACCGCTGGCGCGGCGATTGCTGGCCGAAGCCGTGGGCACGGCGCTCCTGCTGGCGACGGTGGTCGGCTCGGGCGTGATGGGCGAGCGGCTGGCGGGCGGCAATGTCGCGCTCGCCCTGCTCGCCAATTCGCTGGCGACCGGCGCGATGCTGGCGGTGCTGATCCTGATTCTCGGCCCGGTGTCGGGCGCGCAGATGAACCCCGCCGTCAGCCTCGCCTCGGCGCTGCGTCGCGACCTGCCGTGGCCGGAGTTCCCCGCCTATCTCGCGGCGCAGCTCGCCGGCGCGGCGGCCGGCGTGTGGGCGGCGCATCTCATGTTCGAACTGCCGCTGTGGCAGGTCTCGACCCATCTGCGCCACGGCGCGGCGCAATGGTTTTCGGAGGCCGTGGCGACCTTCGGCCTGCTGCTGACCGTGTTCGGCTGCGGTGCGCGCGCCCCCGCCGCGACCCCCTACGCCGTCGCGCTTTACATCCTCGCGGCCTATTGGTTCACCGCCTCGACCTCGTTCGCCAACCCGGCCGTGACGCTCGCCCGCGCGCTCACCGACACCTTCGCCGGCATCGCCCCCTCGGGCGCGCCCGGTTTCATCGCCGCCCAGTTCGCCGGCGCGCTGGCGGCGGTGGCGCTGGCGCCGCGCCTGTGGCCGCGCGGCGAGATTTAAGCCCGCGCTCCCCCGCTGGACGCTCGCGCCCCGCCTGATAAGAGACGGGACACGATTCCGCCGCGTTCGGAGACCCCGATGGCCACGCTCGAAGACGTCCTCGCCACCATCGACGCCAACGGTCAGGCGGCGCTCGCCCGGCTGTTCGAACTCGTCCGCATCCCCTCCGTCTCGGCGCAAGCGCCGCATTTCCCCGATTGCGACCGCGCCGCCGACTGGCTCGTCGCGCAATTGATCGAACTCGGCTTCGAGGCGCGCAAGGAGCCGACCGAGGGCCGGCCGATGGTGATGGGCGTGGCGAAGGCCAAGACCCGCGACGCGCCGCATGTGCTGTTCTACGGCCATTACGACGTGCAGCCGGCCGATCCGCTCGAACTATGGAAATCGCCGCCGTTCGAGCCGCGGCTGGAGCCAACGCCACGCGGCGAGCGCATCGTCGGGCGCGGCGCGGCCGACGACAAGGGCCAGTTGATGACGTTTCTGGAGGCGTGCCGCGCCTTCAAGGCCAATGGCGGCCTGCCGTGCCATGTCAGCGTGCTGCTGGAGGGCGAGGAGGAGACCGGCTCGCCCTCGCTGCCCGCCTTTCTCGCCAAACACGCCAAGAGCCTGAAGGCGGATCTGCTGCTGGTGTGCGACACCAACATGTGGGACGCCGACACCCCGGCGATCACCACCATGCTGCGCGGGCTGGTGTTCGAGGAGGTCGTCGTCAAGGCGGCCAGCCGCGATCTGCATTCCGGCCTGTATGGCGGGCCGGCGATCAATCCGATCCGCGTGCTGGCGCGCGTTCTCGCCGATCTGCACGACGACAAGGGCGCGGTGACGCTGCCGGGCTTTTACGACGGCGTCGAGGAAATGCCGGAGGAGATCGCCGCGCAATGGCGCGATCTGGAATTCGATCCGGCCAAATTCCTCGGCGACGTCGGCCTGTCGGTCCCCGCCGGCGAGGCCGGGCGCTCGGTGCTGGAGATGCTGTGGTCGCGCCCGACCTGCGAATTCAACGGCGTGGTCGGCGGCTATATCGGGCAAGGCGCCAAGACCGTGCTGCCGGCGGAAGCGCGGGCGAAAGTGTCGTTCCGGCTGGTCGGCCGGCAGGACCCCGCCCGCATCCAGCAGAGTTTCCGCGCCTTCGTCAAAGCGCGATTGCCGGCCGACGTCCGGGTCGAGTTCCTCGGCCACGACGGCTCGCCGGCGATCGGCCTGCCGGCGCGCGGCGAGGCGCTGCGCCGGGCGCGCCGGGCGCTGGAGGCGGAATGGGAGACGCCCGCCGCCGTCATCGGCTCGGGCGGCTCTATCCCGATCGTGGGCGCGTTCAAACGCGAACTCGGCATGGAATCGCTGATGATCGGGTTCGGGCTCGACGACGACGCGATCCATTCGCCCAACGAGAAATACGAACGCCGCTCGTTCCACAAGGGCGCGCGCTCGTGGGCGCGCATCCTCACGGCGCTGAGCCAGTGACGCCCGGCGTCGGCTGCGGCGCGGCGATATTGCGCGACGGCCGGCTGCTGCTGGTCAAGCGGCGCAAGGCGCCCGAGGCCGGGTGCTGGAACCTACCCGGCGGCAAGGTCGATTTCGGCGAGGCCGCCGCCGACGCGACGCGGCGCGAAATCGCCGAGGAGCTCGGCGTCGAGATCGCGCTGACCGGCTCGCTCGGTTTCGTCGAGATGATCGGGCTCGACGGCCAGCACTGGGTTTCGCCGATCTATCAGGCGCGGATCAGCGCCGGCGAGCCGGTCAACGTCGAGCCGGAAAAGCACGAAGCCTTCGTCTGGGCCGATCTCGACGCGCCGCCCGCCCCGCTGGCGCTGGCGGCGCGCGAGGCCATCGTCCGTCTCAGGGAACGCGCATGATCGTGGGAATCGGCGAGGCGATGGTGGAGTTCGCCCCCGTCGAGGCGGGGCGTTACGCGCGCGCCTTCGCCGGCGATACGCTCAACACGGCCTGGTATCTGGCGCGGCTCGGGCGCGCCGTCGGCTATTTCACCCGCGTCGGCGCGGACGGCCTGTCCGACGCCTTCCTCGCCTTCCTGTGCGACAGCGGCATCGATGCGAAAACGGTGACGCGCGATCCCGAGCGCACCATGGGGCTCTACATGATCGAGCTCGACGGCGCGGAGCGGCGCTTTCTCTACTGGCGCGAAAATTCCGCCGCGCGCCGGCTGGCCGACGATCCGGCCGCGCTCGAAACCGGGCTTGCCGGCGCGGAACTGATCCATGTCTCGGGAATCACGCTGGCGATCATCGGCGCGCAGGGGCGCGAAAACCTCTACGCGGCGTTGCGCCATGCGCGCGCGGCCGGGGCGCGGGTGAGTTTCGACCCCAACCTGCGCCGCCGCCTCTGGCCCGACGACGCTGCGGCGCAGCAGGCGCAGACGGCGATGTATGCGGTGACCGACATCGCCGCGCCAAGCTTCGACGACGAGGCGGCGCTGTGGGGCGACGCGTCGCCGCGCGCGACCGCCACGCGGCTGGCCGCGCAGGGCGTCGGCGAGATCGTGGTGAAGAACGGCGCCGGCGCCGCCTTCGTGCAGGCGGAGGACGAAGCGGGCGAAGTCGCGGCGAGCCCGGCCGCGGCCGCGCGCGACACCACCGGCGCCGGCGACA
>JAGWRL010000005.1 GCA_028876585.1 Pseudomonadota bacterium
CGCCTGGCAGTGGCTGCCGTTCGCCGCCCTGATCCTGCTCACCGCCCTGCAATCCCTCGACGAGGAGCAGAAGGAGGCGGCCGAGATGGACGGCGCCAGGGCGCTGTCCACCTTCTTCTACATCACGCTGCCGCACCTCGCGCGCCCGATTGCGGTCGTGGTTCTAATTGAAACGATCTTCCTGCTCACGGTCTTCGCCGAAATCTTCGTCACAACCGGCGGAGGACCAGGGCTACAGACGACCAACATCGCCTTCCTGATCTACTCTCAGGCCCTCATCCAATACGATGTCGGCACCGCCTCGGCGGGCGGATTGGTGGCGGTGGCGCTGGCCAATATCGTCGCTTTCTTCCTGGTCCGCATGATTGGCCGCAATCTGGAAGCTTGAGGCATGGCGCGACGCGTTTCAGGCGTGCGGACATGGGCCATGACGCTCCTTGGCTGGGGGGTGGGCTTCCTGATCTTCTTTCCCATCCTGTGGATGGGCCTCGCAAGCTTCAAAACCGAGCTCGAGGCCTTCGCCGTCCCTCCGTCGTTCCTGTTCTTCCAGTGGACCACCGAGAACTATGCCGCTGTGCAGGGGCGCAGCGACTATCTCCACCACGCGCTCAATTCCATCGTCATCGCCGGCGGCTCGGTGTTGATCGCGATGTTAATCGCCATCCCAGCTGCGTGGTCGATGGCCTTCGCGCCGTCGCGGCGCACGCGCGACATCCTGCTGTGGATGTTGTCGACCAAGATGATGCCCCCCGTCGGCGTGCTCGTGCCGATCTATCTCATCTACCGCAACTTCGGCCTGCTCGATTCGCGCGCCGGCCTCGTGCTCGTGCTGTGCCTCGGCAACCTGCCGATCGTGGTGTGGATGCTGTTCACCTATTTCAAGGAGGTTCCAAAGGAGGTGCTCGAGGCGGCGCGCATGGACGGAGCGACAATCGGCAAGGAGATCACCTACGTACTGACCCCCATGACGGTGCCGGGAATTGCCTCGACGTTGCTGCTCAACGTCATCCTCGCCTGGAACGAGGCCTTCTGGACGCTGAACCTTTCCACCTCGCAGGCGGCGCCACTCACCGTGTTCATCGCCTCATACTCCAGTCCCGAGGGGCTGTTCTGGGCCAAGCTCTCCGCCGCCTCGACGCTGGCGATCGCCCCGATCCTGCTGCTCGGCTGGTTCAGCCAGCGCCAGCTCGTGCGCGGACTCACTTTCGGGGCGGTCAAATAGCGGGAAACGACGGCAGGACGAGGATGGGCCGCATCACGCTGGAAGGCGTCAAGAAGTCGTTCGGGGCGACGCCCGTCATCAGGGGCGCCGACCTCGACATCGCCGACGGATCGTTCGTCGTATTCGTCGGCCCGTCGGGCTGTGGCAAGACCACACTGTTGCGCCTCATCGCCGGGCTCGAGGACGTGAGCGCTGGCCGCATCCTGATCGACGACGTGAACGTGGTCCGCATCGCTGCGGCCAAGCGAGGCTTGTCGATGGTCTTCCAGTCCTATGCGCTCTATCCGCACATGAGCGTGCGGGGGAACATCGGCTTCGGGCTAAAGATGGCCGGCTTGCCGCGCGAGGAGATCAGTCGGAAGGTCGAGGCGGCCGCAGCGACGCTCAATCTCACGCCGTACCTCGACCGTAAGCCGCGCGAGCTGTCCGGTGGCCAGCGCCAGCGCGTGGCGATCGGCCGGGCGATCGTGCGCGAACCGAAGGCGTTCCTGTTCGACGAGCCGCTGTCCAACCTCGACGCGGCGCTGCGCGTGCAGATGCGGGTCGAGATCGGCGAGTTGCACAACAAGCTCAAGACCACGATGATCTACGTCACCCACGATCAGGTCGAGGCGATGACCATGGCCGACAAGATCGTCGTGCTCGATCTCGGCTCGATCAGTCAGGTCGGCGCGCCGCTCGATCTCTACAACAAGCCCGACAATCTGTTCGTCGCCCGCTTCATCGGCTCGCCGACGATGAACATCGTCAAAGGCCCGTCGGCCGCCAAGCGCGGCGCCGATTCGATCGGCATCCGCCCCGAACACACCGAGATTTCCTCAACCGCGGGGGAATGGCCGGGCACGGTGCGGGTGTCCGAACATCTGGGCTCGGAGACCTTCGTCTATGTCGAGGCCGACGGGCTCGGCCAGTTCACGGTGCGCGCCGACGGCGAGGCGCCGGTCCATGCGGGCGACCGCGTGTTCCTCAGCCCGCGCGAACCGCGGTTGCACCGGTTCAACGCCGCCGGCCTGCGCATCGCCACCTGACCGGCCCGAAATCCTTCGTTTTCGCGCGCCTGCCGCGGAAGTCCAGTTTCGGCTTTTCGCGGCGCTCTAGGGAAGAGACAGATGAGCCTCAAACTATCCGCCGCAGCGCTCGCATCGCTGCCGAACGGCGTCGCCGCGCCCAAATATGCGCGCGCCGACCTCAAGCCCGGCGTGTTTCACATCGGCGTCGGCAATTTCCACCGCGCCCATCAGGCGGTCTATCTCGACGATCTGTTCAACCTCGGCGTAAGCCGCGATTGGGCGATCGTGGGGACGGGCGTGCGCGCCGCCGACGCCGCCATGCGCTCGGCGCTGCAAGCCCAGGATTGGTTGACCACCGTCGTCGAGCAGGAGGCGCAGCACAGCGCCGCGCGGGTGACGGCGGCGATGATCGACTTTCTCGCGCCCGGCGACACTATAGCCATTCTGGCGCAGATGATCGCGCCGGAAATCCGCATCGTCTCGCTCACCATCACCGAGGGCGGCTATTACATCTCTCCGGCGACGCAAAAATTCGATCCCGCCCATCCCGACATCGTCGCCGACGCCCAGAACCTCGAGGCGCCGAAGACCGCGTTCGGCCTCATCGTCGCGGCGCTGAAGCGCCGCCGCGCCGCCGGCGTCAAGCCGTTCACGGTGATGTCGTGCGACAACATCCCCGGCAACGGCCATGTCACCGAGAATGCGGTGGCGGGGCTCGCCGAACTCGTCGACGCGGAGCTTGCCGCCTGGATCCGCCACAACGTCGCCTTCCCCAATTCGATGGTTGACCGCATCACACCGGCGACCTCCGACCGCGAGCGCGCGATGCTGCGCGATCAATGGGGCCTGGAGGACGGCTGGCCGGTGTTCTGCGAGGAATTCAAGCAATGGGTGATCGAGGATCATTTCTGCAACGGCCGGCCGCAACTCGAAAAGGTCGGCGTCACCTTCACCCCTGACGTCGCGCCCTATGAGTTGATGAAGATCCGCATCCTCAACGGCGGCCATGCGGCGATCGCCTATCCCGCAGCGCTGCTCGACATCCATTTCGTGCATGAGGCGATGGAGGACGCCGACATCGCCGCGTTCCTCGAACATCTGACCAAGACCGAGATCATGCCGACGGTGCCGCCGCCCCCGGCGACCGATCTCGAAGATTATCGCCAGTTGATCGCCCGCCGCTTCGCCAACCCGAAGATCGGCGACACGATCACGCGGCTGTGCTTCGACGGCTCCAACCGGCAGCCAAAATTCATCCTGCCGACGGCGCGGGCGCGGCTCGAAGGGGGCCACGGCGCGGCCGGCTTGGCGCTGGTTTCGGCTTTGTGGTGCCGCTACGCCTATGGCGTCAGCGAAAGCGGCAAGACGATTGCGCCCAACGACGAAAATTGGGCGCGATTGCAGGCGCACGCCCAGCGCGCCAAGGACGATCCGAAAGCCTATCTGGAGATGACCGACATTTTCGGCGCCATTGCCGCCGATCCGGCCTATGTCGCCGCCTTCACGAAGGCGCTGCAATCGCTGTGGACGAAGGGCGTCCGCGCGACGATCGCGGATTATCTCAACGGCCGGCTCTGAGGCGGGCGCCGCCCGACGGGGCGGCGCCCGCCCCGCCGCGGATCACTTCGTCCCGACGGAATCGGCCATGCATTTCTTCATGTTCGCGTCCTTGGCGGCGCCGGCGAGCGGCTTGCCGTTCTTGTCGATCGCCTTGGCGTCGCAAGCCGTCTGAGCGTCCTTGCTGCATTTGTCCATAAACGAGGTCTTGGCCGCGCCGGCGAGCGGCTTGCCGTTCTTGTCGACCGCTTTGGTCATGCAGGTGTCGGCCGAAGCCGCGCCGAGGGTCGCGAAAATGGCGACCAGGGCGATTGCAACGCGTTTCATGTCCGCCTCCAACTGTATGGCGCCGGCCTGGAAATACAGCGGCCGGCGATCGCGTTGTTATGCGATGGGGTAAGGCGTAGCCGCTTCTTCGTCCTTGCGGAAGCCGAAAACGCCGTTTTGCGGGTCCGTCCAGGTCAAAAGCAGCGTCGGGCGGCCCGACAGCGCCGAAACCGCCTCGGCGGCGACGACGAAGCCGGCGCGCTGGTAAAGCGCGCGGGCGCGCGGATTTTCGACATTGACATGCAGTTCGAGCCGCCCCGGCGCCAGCCGCTTGGCCTCGGCGATCAGCGCGGCGGCGACGCCTTGTCGCTGCGCCGCCGGGGCGACGCAGAGCTGATCGAGATAGCCGGTGCGGCGGTCGAGCGTGACGAAGCCGACCGGCGCGCCGCCGTCGGCGCAGGCGACGACGATTTCGGCCCCCTCCTCCACAAGCTGGGCGAGATGGCGCAACAGCCAGGGCCGGCGCGCTTCGAAATCGATGTCGAAGCCGGTCGCGGCCCAGGCGGCGACCCAGAACTCGGCGAGAGCGGCGAAATCCCGCGCCGCGCCGGCGCGCAGCGCGACGCTCATCGCTCGGTCAGCTTCAACTCGATGCGGCGGTTGCGCGCGTAGGCTTCCTCCGTAGTCCCGGCGTCGAGCGGCTGGAATTCGCCGAAACCGGCGGTGGCGAGATAATGCGGATCGACGCCCCTGCTGATCAGATATTGCGCCACCGCGATCGCGCGCGCGGCGGAAAGCTCCCAGTTCGACTTGAACGGGCCGACGCCGACGGGGCGCGGGTCGGTGTGGCCGTCGATGCGCAGGATCCAGTGGATGTCGGGCGGGATTTCGCGCTCCAGATCGAGCGCGGCCTCGGCGAGCCGGTCGAGCGATTTGCGGCCGGCGTCGCTCAGGTCCGCCTTGCCGGCGTCGAACAGCACCGAGGATTGGAACACGAAACGGTCGCCGACGATGGCGATGTCGGGCCGGCTGCCGAGAATCTGGCGCAGGCGGCCGAAAAAGTCGGAGCGGTAGCGCGCCAGCTCCTGCACCTTCTGCGCCAGCGCCAGATTGAGCCGCTGACCGAGATCGGAGATTTTTTCTTGGGCCTCCTTCTCCGACGTCTTGGAGACGTCGAGCGCATCCTGGATTGCGGCGAGCTGCTTGCGCAGCGCCGAAATCTGCTGGTTGAGCACCTCGACCTGCGCCAGCGCCCGCTCGGTGATCTGCTTCTGCGAATCGAGCGCCACCACCGCCGCGTCGGCGCGATTGCCCGCCGCCGCCGCCCCGGCGCCGCCGCTGGCGGCCACCGCCTCGATCTCGTTCTTGTCCTTGCGCGCCTGATCCAGCGTCGCCGACAATTGGGTGATCTTGTCCTGATCGACGCCGGCCTGGCTGCGCTCCATCGCCAGCAGCGAGGTCAGTTCCTCGATCTGCCGGTTCAGCCGCTCCAGCGCGCTGTCCTTGCCCGTCACTTCGCGCGACAGGAAATATTGCGACAGCATGAACACCGACAGCAGGAAAATGATGATCAGCAGCATCGTCGACAGCGCGTCGACGAAGCCGGGCCAGTAATTGACGGGTTCGAGCCGCCGCCCGCGCGCGAGAGCCATTTACGGTCCCTAAATCTGCTTCTCGCGCTGGTCGGACAGGCGGCGCAGCAGGCGACGGATGTCCTCCTGCACGGCGGCCTGACGCTCGACCCAGTCGCGAATCTGCTGCTGCTCGTCGCGCATGTGGCCGACGAGCCCCTGCACGCCCTCGGCGAGCTGGGCGAGCGCGGCGGCGCTGCGCTTGGAGTCCCCGCCCTCGCCACGGCGCGGCGCGTCTTCGGGCGCGCCGGCCTGCGTGGTGTCGACATGGCCGGCGAGGAAATCCTCAAGCTCGGTGTAGAACCGGTTCTGCGCCTGGCCCGCCTGAAGGTCGAGAAAGCCGAGAATGAGCGAGCCGGCGAGGCCGAACAGCGACGAGGTGAACGACACGCTCATGCCCGCCAGCGGCGCCGACAGGCCGGACTTCAAGTCCTCGAACATGGCGGCGTTGTTGGCGCCGCCGCGCATGCTGTCGATCACCGCGCCGATCGAATGCACCGTCTGCAACAGGCCCCAGAAGGTGCCGAGCAGGCCGAGGAACACCAGCAGGCCGACGAGATAGCGGTTGAGTTCGCGCCCCTCGTCGAGCCGGGTGCCGACTGAATCAAGGATCGCCCGCGTCGTGATGGTGGAGAGCCCGCGCGCGCCGGCGCCGGCGTTGAGCATCGTCGCCATCGGCGCCAGCAGCAGCGGCGCGCGCACCCGGCCGGGATCGGCCGACACCAGCGAATTGACCCAGTCGATCTCGCGGAACAGGCGGAACACCTGACGGAAGGCGAACACGGAACCCAGCGCCAGCACGCCGAAAATCAGGCTGTTGAGGCCGGGATTGGCGTTGAAGGCGAAGGCCAGCGCCTTATACAGCGCCATCGCGACGAAGCCGACGATGACGAGGAACGACGTCATGCCGATGAGGAAAATCTTCGGCGAGGTCAGGCGCCTAATGTCGAAGTCGGATGCCATGGGCGGCTGCAAGGTCCCGTCGCAAATCAGGTCGGGGCGATACTAGCAGCTTGGCGGCTGAACCGGAAACCGCTTCAAGGGCCGGGCGAAAACGCGCAATGGGCGCCGCCGCCGCCGTTCTGCTTGATGACGCTGGGCGTCAGCGTGCAGACAAGACCATGCACCGCCTCGTAAATCGAACCGGCCGCGCCGTCGCTGGGCACGCCCGCCGCGGCGAGCGTCGCAAACACCGCGTTGGCGGCGGCGCCGCCAAAGCTCGCCGTGTGGCCGTGGATGGTCAATTGACAGGACCGCGCCGTGATCTGCACATTGCTGATTCGGCACACCACCTTGTCGGCGCGCACGACGATGTGGTGGCCGGCGGGGTAGTAGACTTGCTCGTCGCCGGCGAACAGCCGCGCCACGACGTGGCGGTCTGTCCAGGAGAGGCTCCAGTCGTGCGCGGCGATCACGCCGGCGAGCGCCAGCGCGTAAGGGCCGGAGGTCTGCCCCGCCACCGCCGGCGAGGCGGCCAATGACAGTCCAAAAGCGGCGAACAGAATGGCGCGCATGGGCTCCTCCCGTCGGGCTAAGTCTGCGCCGGAAGCCCGCGCGCGTCGAGTTCATTTTCGCAACGGTTCCCGCCTTTGCCCTGACAGGCGCTGGCGCTACAGTCGCGCCGCACCGGGAGCTTGACCATGTCCGATTTTCTCGCCCGCGCCATCGCCCAGGGGCGCGGCGTCGAACCCGCCGACCTCGTCCTCAAGGGCGGGCGCGTGTTCGATCTCGTCAGCGGGCAATTGCGGCGCGGCGACGTCGCCATCTGCGGCGACCGCATCGTCGGCGCGGACGGCGATTATCGGGGCGCGCGCGAGATCGACGTCAGCGGCAAGATCGTCGTCCCCGGTTTCATCGACACCCATTGCCACGTCGAATCTTCGCTGCTGACGCCGCCCGAATTCGACCGCTGCGTGCTGCGTCACGGCGTGACCACCTCGATCTGCGATCCGCACGAAATCTCCAACGTGCTCGGCGTCACGGGCCTGCGCTATTTCCTCGATTCGTCGCTGACGATGGCGATGGACCTGCGCGTGCAACTCTCAAGCTGCGTCCCCGCCACGCATCTGGAGACGTCCGGCGCCCGGCTCGATGTGGATGACCTGACGCCGTTCGCCGACCATCCGAAGGTGCTGGGCCTGGCCGAATTCATGAATTTCCCCGGCGTGCTGGCGCGCGACCCCGGATGCCTCGCCAAGCTCGCCGCGTTTCAGGATCGCCGCATCGACGGGCACGCGCCGCTGCTGCGCGGGCGCGATCTCAACGGCTATCTCGCCGCCGGCATCCGCACCGACCACGAGACCACCAATGTCCCCGAGGCGCTGGAGAAACTCTCCAAGGGGATGCAGATTCTGGTGCGCGAAGGCTCGGTGTCGAAGGATCTGCACGCGCTCGCGCCGATCCTCAGCGAGCGGAATTCGCCGTTCCTCGCCTTCTGCACCGACGACCGCAACCCGCTCGACATCGCCGAGGAGGGCCATCTCGATTTCGTCATCCGCACCGCGATCGCGCTGGGAAGCCCGCCGCTCGCCGCCTATCGCATCGCCAGCCTCTCGGCGGCGCGCATCTACGGCCTGCACGATCGCGGCCTCATCGCGCCGGGCTGGCGCGCCGATCTCAACGTGATCGACGATCTCGCCGCCTGCAACGTCGCGCTGACGCTGACGGCGGGACGCGTGGTCGACGACGCTTTGTTCGCCGCGCGCCGGCGCATCGCCCCGGTCGGCCGGCGCAGCGTCAAGGCGCGGCGGGTGCAGGGGGTCGATTTCGCCGCGCGCGGGCAAGGGCCGTCGACGCAGGCGATCGGCGTCGTCGCGGGCAAGATCATCACCGAGCGCGTGCCGGTGGCGCTGCCGTTCGCGGCCGGGTTGCGCGGGATCGACCTGTCGCAGGATGTGGTGAAAGTGGCGGTGGTGGCGCGGCACGGCGTCAACGACAATATCGGCGTCGCCTTCGTGCGCGGCTTCGGCATGCGGCGCGGCGCGATCGCCTCCTCGGTCGGCCACGACAGCCACAACATCACCGTGGTCGGCGCCGACGAGGAAGACATGGCGGTCGCCGTCAACCGGCTGATCGAGATCGAGGGCGGTTTCGCGGTCGCCTCGGGCGGGCAGGTCGTGGCCGAACTGGCGCTGCCGGTGGCCGGGCTGATGAGCCTGATGAGTTTCGAGGAGGTGCGGGCGGCGCTGATCCCGCTGCGCGCGGCGGCCAAGGGGCTGGGCGTCGTTCTGCCCGAGCCGTTCCTGCAAGTCGCCTTCCTGCCGCTGCCGGTGATCCCGCATCTGAAGATCACCGACATGGGGCTGGTGGACGTCGACCGGTTCGAGTTCGTGCGGGATTGACCCGCCTATCCCGTGTTTCGCCCCAGATGCGCCCGCAAATCCTGTATCCGCACGATCATCGCGCGCCGGGGATCGAACGGGAGATCCTGGAAGCCCCATTTCGCGTAAAAGCCGCGCACATCCTCGTCGAGGGGATGCGTGATCACCGCCATGCAGCCCACCATTTCGGACGCCGCCAGCGCGCGCCGGAACGCATGTCGCAACAGATCGACGGCGAGGCCCCGCCCCTGATAGGCCTTGTCGACGGCGAACTGGCCGAGCAACAGCGCCGGCACGGCCTCGGGCCGATGGCGCTGTTGCGGTTTGGGGAGTAGCGACCGCTCGATTTGCGCCGCGCTCAGCGTGAAATAGCCGGCAATCCGGCCCGCCAAGGCGTCCGGCAAAACCGTGACGCGCGAGATGTTGCCCGCATGATTGGACCAGGCGTGGCGACGAAACCAGGCGTTGAGGGATTCGCGCCCGCAATCGAATACGTCCCGATCGTCAGCTTCCGCGAGCGGGCGCGGCGGCTCGAAGACGGCCTTCATCGCTCCCAGGCGGGCTTGCGTCCGGCCAGGCCCGCCAGGCCAGGGTTGTCGGCGGCCGGGCCGTCGATCCAGGCTTCGAACGCCTCCCAATCCTTGGCCGGTATGATCACACGATTGCGATGAACAAGCGCGGTCTCGGCCGCCCTGACCGCCATGCGGCGCATGAACTCGCTCAGCGTCGTATGCTCTTCCGCCGCCGCCGCTTCGAGCATGGCTCGCTCGGCCGGATTGACCCGGACGCTCAGGACGGAAGTGGCGGACGCGCTCATGCGTCATACAATAGCATACGGGTTCGCATTTGGGAAAGGCGCCGCGACGCCGAAGCGCCTTTCACGCACCGGAAGGCGACTAAACCCCCAGCTTGCCGCGCACCGCCGCCGGCCAGCCCGCGACCTCGACGCCGTGGCGGGCGAACAGCGCCACCGCCAGCCGATCGATGCCGAACGCCACGCAAGCCGTATGCGCCAACTCGCCGTCGGCCGTCTTCATCCCCCACACTTCGCCGAAATGGTCGCGGTGGCAGTTGAAGCTCATGCACGCCGTCGCGCTCTCGGCGGAGCGCACGGGGATCAGCATTTCGAACTTCAACGCATTGGCGACCTGGAACCGCCCCACCATCTGCCCCTCGCGACCGAAGAACGGATCGCTGGCGGCGTCGATGGTGTGGCTGAGGCCGAGATCGCCGGCGATCTCGGGCGCGCGCGCCATCCACTGGTCGCGGAAGGCGGAAATCTGCTCCGGCGCGCCGATGGCGACGAATTCGCGCATCCGGAACGATTGCAACCGGTCGATGTCCTTCGACGGCTCGCGGCGGAAACAATCGCTGGCGACGTCAAACAACAAGGTGTCGCCGATCGCGCCGCGCTGCGCCGCTATCGGATAGATCGGATAGCAGGCCGCCGGCGCCAGCACGAGTTCGCTGGGCTGCGCGCTGTCGGCCCAGGCGCCGCCGGCCTCGAAGCGCGCCACCGCCTCGTTCACCCGCTTGGCGTCGGTCCCGAGCGCGCAGACGCAGCCGAGCAGATGCGGGAAGCTTTTCAGATAGCCGGACTTTTCAATCAAGGTGCGGCTGACGACCGGGGGAAAGCGGAACACCTCCGCCCCCTTCGGCCGCAGCGTGCCGATATAGCGGCCGAGTCCCTCGACCACATCCTCATAAGCTCCCGTGCGGCCGTAGACCCCGTCCACGTTCATCGACGTGAACAGGCGGGCGAGCACCTCGTCGGGCGAGGCGGCGAGTTTGGCGATGTCAGGTGTTGCGATCGTCATGGCTTACCCCTCTCAGCGGCTCAAGGCGCTCGGCGGCGCGCTCATCAGCACCGAGGCTTCGGCGCTGGCGAGGATGCGTTCGTTGTGGATCATGATCGGCGCGGAGAGAATGTCGCGCAAAGTGCGGCCGAGCGAATAATCCGTGTCGTTGCGATAGCCCGACAGGCCGCAGGCGCGCATCGCGTGGCTCACCGTCTCCACCGCCAGTTCGGAGGCTTCGACCTTGAGGAAGTTGAGCGCGAGTTGCGCGTCCATCGCCGTCAGGCCGCCGGGCTCGCGGGCGTTGCGCTCGAAATTGGCCAGCCCCGCCTGCACCGCCGCGCGCAACGTCTCCAGCGAGACCCGCGACTTGGTGAGATGGTTGGAGCCGGGCGGCATTTTACCGCCGGAATTGCGCGAGGCGTTGCGCACGAAGGCGCGCGCGGTGGCGAAGGCGCCGGTGGCGACGCCGCACCAGGCCGACGACCAGAACAGATGCGCGTAAGGCGCCATGGTCTGCGTGTGAATGCGGTCGTAGGGCTCGGCCATCACCTGGTCGGCGACGCCCTCGGCGCGCAGCATGTAGCCGACGCTGCACGTGCCGCGCATGCCCAGCGTATCCCAGCTCTTGGTCGGTTCGAGCGTGTAGGTCTCCTTCTCGAACACCACCAGCACCTGATCGGAATTGGCGGCGCTGTCGCCGCGCCGCGCCGTGGTGACGATGGCGTCGGCCTCCGCGCCGTAGGAGATGCAGGAGGCGTCGCGGGTCAGGCGCACCTTCGGCCCGTCGAGTTGGATCGCCGCTTCGCTGGAGCGGATATTGCCGCCGTTCATGCCCTCGGTGGTGGAAGAGGCGAGCAGAAGCTGCTTCTCCGCCGCCCGGCGCAGGAATTCGAGCTGCCATTCGTTGTTGCGGTGATGGCGGATCAGGCAGGCGAGCTTGACCTGATGCATGGCGAAGATCATCGCCGTGGAGGCGCAGGCGGCGCCGAGAATGGCGCAGACGTCGGCGACATCGGCCGCCCGCGCGCCCTCGCCGCCCAATTCGGCGGGGATCAGCATGCCGAGCAGCTTCTGCTCGCGCAGCGCGGCGAAAGCTTCGGCGGGAAAGCGGGATTTGGCGTCGACGTCGGCGGCGTTCTCCCCCGCGATCTTAGCGATAGTCTCGGCGCGCAGGATAAAGGTGCGATCCTGTCCCGGCTCGGAAAAGCGCGCCCGACGGTCGGTGCGGGAAAATATGCTGACGGTAGCCGACATCTCGAAAAACTCCCACTGGTGTTGCGTTTGTCGCGACAGGCGGTGCAGGGTTTCCCCTACCGCCGGGCCTCCATCGCGGGTTTGGCAATATTAGCACAGGAAAACATGCACGATTACAAGTTGTCGTATTCACCATTAACTGAATGACGCCGTTATCTATTTGTATTCGATCGCTTTAACGATTCATTAATCACGATTTTGCAGTCATGCAGACAATTTGAACTAAAAGCGCTAGTTAGACAGCGGCAAGACAAGGGTGCGGCATGTTGGACAAAACCTCTTTCACTTCGCGTTCGCGTGGGCGATAGCCCGCGACGCGCTCTATCTCATCCAGCATCCATGTATTGAGTCGCCTCTGCTTCTGGATCGGCTGCCCGCTTTCGGCAGATGCAAGCGCGACTTGGATACATGCCTCAAATAACCGTTCGCCTTGTTCAGCCGCATTGGTTTCGGATCGCGGCAAGAGCACGCCATTCGACCAGTGGAGCGTAAGTGGCTTGCCCTTAGCGCCGTGGTTCCGCTTTTCGACCTTCAATTCGAATGTGTCTTCGCTGTCCTTAGCGGGGGTCAGACTGAGCCGGGCGCGGGGGCCATTGTGCCATGCGACGGACCAGCCGCTTGCGTCACCACGTTCCTGGCCAGCCACCGAAGGATGCCAGAGAACCAAAATCGTGCTGTCGGTCTCGTTGCAGAGGCGCTGCAAAAAGCCGATTGCAACCATGACAGATGTTTCGTTGATCTTGGCGCGGCCGGCAAATCGGA
>JAGWRL010000047.1 GCA_028876585.1 Pseudomonadota bacterium
CGCGGCGGCGAGGCCGATCCCGCCCGCGACATCCGCCTGATCTGGCGAGCCGAGGAGCAAAGGTTTGACGAACCGGCGATTTCTGTCCCTGTGGCTGCCGCGGCTGCCGACCGATCTCGCCAGGAAAGCGCATGAGATCGACGCCGGCGCCGCGCTCGCCGTGGTGGCGACGCACAACAACGCGCGCCGGCTCGTCAGCGTCGACGTTCAAGCCGAACGGCTCGGCCTCAGCGCCGGCCTGACGCTGGCCGACGCCCGCGCGCGCCATCCCGCGCTGGTCGCCGTCGAGGCCGATCCGGCGGCCCAGGCGCTCGCGCTGGAGCGGCTCGCCGACGCCTCGTCGCGCTACACCCCGCTGGTCGCGCTCGACGGCGCGGACGCGCTGATGCTCGACGTCGCCGGCGTCGCGCATCTGTTCGGCGGCGAGGCCGGCCTGATCGCTGACGCGGAAAGCCGTTTCGCCCGCGCGCGGCTGACGCTGAGAGCCGGCCTCGCCGACACGCCGCGCGCGGCCGCCGCGCTCGCCCGCTTCGGCCGCCTCGCCTGCGCCCCGGCGGGTCTGGAAGGCAAAGCCTTCGCCAAATTGTTCCACGACATGCCCGTCGCCGCGCTGGGGATCGCGCCGGCGCTGACGGGCGAACTCTCCCGCGCCGGCTTGAAACGCATTGGCGACCTCGCTTTGCGGCCGCGCGCGCCGATCGCCGCCCGTTTCGGCGCCGATCTGATCGCCCGGCTCGACGAATTGCACGGGGCCTCGCGGCCCTCGATCTCGCCGCGCTTCGCCGCCCCCGATGTCCTCGCCGAGCGGCGTTTCGCCAGCCCGATCCAGCACTGGCAAGCGGTCGAGGCGACGCTGAACCGGCTCGCCGACGATCTCGTGGTGTTGCTGGAGCGGCGGCGCCAAGGCGCGCGAAAACTGGAGCTGGCGCTGTTCCGCGTCGACGGCGCGGCGTGGCGGCTGCGCATCGCGGCGAGCCGGCCGCTCAACGAGGCGCGCGCGATCGTGCGGCTGTTCCAGGAGCGGTTGCGGCATGGCGAGCCGATCGACCCCGGCTTCGGCATCGACCTGATGCGGCTCTCCTGCCTGCTGGCCGAAGACGCCGCGCCCTCGCAGCACGCCTTCGAGCGCGCCTTCGAGGAGACCCAGGCCAAAAACCTCGCCGACCTGATCGACCGGCTCGGCGCCCGGCTCGGGCCGTCGCGGGTGACGCGGCAGACGCTGGTGGACGCGCATCTGCCGGAGCAGAGTTTCCTGTCGCGCCCCGCCGCCAAGGGGCCGCCGCCGCCGGGCGCGCTGGAGATTCCGGAGCGGCCGCTAAAACTGTTCGAGCGCCCCGAACCGATCGAGGCTTTGGCGGAAGTGCCCGACGGGCCGCCGCTGCGCTTCCGCTGGCGGCGCGTGCTGCGCGAGGTCGCCGCCATCGAGGGGCCGGAGCGGATCGCGCCGCCGTGGTGGCGCGGCCCCAGCGGCCCGACGCGCGACTATTTCCGCGCCGAGGATTCTTTCGGCCGCCGCTATTGGCTCTACCGCGAGGGGTTTTATGGCGCCGACGCGCGGCCGAGGTGGTTTTTGCACGGTCTGTTCGGGTGAGACGCGAATTCGTGCTCGCGGCCGGGAACCGAACCCGGTCCTGGCCCGTTGATCCACCGGCTCGATCTCGGAGACACCGCCATGCCCGGCAATCTGATCTATTACGCGCTCGTCCTGATCGTCGTCGCGCTGATCGCGGCGCTGTTCGGCTTCGGCGGCGTCGCCTCGACCGCGATGGGCGGCGCGCATCTCTTGATCTGGCTGGCCGTCATCGTCATCGTCATCGGCGTCATCTTCGCGCTGATGCGCCGGGCGTAGCCCCGCCTCAGGGCTTGCCCCGGAACGCCAGCCCCCTGACCACCGAGCCGCGCCCGAATTTCTCGCGCAGCGCGTCGATCGCCTTCTCCCGCGCCTTCTCCTTGACCCGGTCGCCCTCGACCAGATCGGCGGCGTCGGCCTCCGCAGCCGGGCGCAGGTCGGTCGTGCCGATGCCGATCAGCCGGTAGCGTTCGCCGGGCGGCTGCGCGGCGAGCAGGGCGCGGGCGACCTCGAACAGGCGCGGCGCGAGTTGGGTCGGCGGCAGCGGGCGGGCGCGGGTGCGCAGCTTGAAATCGGGCAGCCGCAGTTTCAGCGTCACGCCGCCGGCGGCGAGCTCGGCCTGCTTTAGCCGGCGCGCGAGCTTTTCGCATAAGCCCAGCAGCGCCGCCTCCAGTTCGGCGCGCTCGCCGACATCCTCGATGAACGTCGTCTCGGCCGACACGCTCTTGCTCTCGCGCTCGCTCGACACTTTTCGCGCATCAATGCCGCGCGCCAGCCGCCACAGCCGGCGCCCGTCGTCGCCGAGCCGCGCCAAAGCCTGCCCCTCGTCGATTTTCTGCAAATCGCCGATTCTGCGGAACCCGAGCCGCTCCAGCCGCTGCCGCGCCACCTCGCCGACGCCCCACAGCCGGCCGACGCTCAAGGGCGCCAGCAGGCCCACCGCCTCGCCCTCGGCGATGACGGAAAACCCCCTGGGCTTATCGAGATCGGAGGCGAATTTCGCCAGAAACTTGCAATAGCTGAGGCCAATCGACACCGTCACGCCGATCTCGCGCTCCACCTTCAGGGCGAACCGCGCCAGCGCCGGCGCGATCGCCAGCCCGAGCGCCGCCTCGCAGCCGGCCAGATCGAGAAACGCCTCGTCGATCGAGACCGGCTCGACCAGCGGCGTCAGCGCCTCCATCAGCGCGCGGATCTGGCGCGACACGGCGGAATATTTCGCCATTTCAGGGGCCAGTACGACCGCGTCGGGACAGAGTTTTAGCGCCCGCGCCATCGGCATGGCGGAGCGCACGCCATAGGTGCGGGCGATGTAGCAGGCGGTCGACACCACGCCGCGCTTCATGCCGCCGCCGATGATCAGCGGCTTGTCCAGAAGTTCCGGCCGGTCGCGCTTCTCGACCGAGGCGTAGAACGCGTCGCAATCGACATGAGCGATGTGCAGCGCCGGATCGGCGCGCGCGATGCGCGGCGAGCCGCAGCGCGGGCAGCGCCCGGCCGGCGGCGCCGGCGTGAGACAGTCGCGGCAGAAGGCGATCAAAATTCGGCGGGCGGCGGTCCGCCCATCGCGCGCCGCGTCGCCGCTATGCTTTCGGGCGCGAGGTTGCGGCTGGCGGCGAAGGCGATCAGCAGCGGCTCGTCGCCGAGCAGGTAATCCAGCACCGCTGTCAGAAAGCCGGGATCGGCGGCGGCGGCGCGCAGATTGTGCGGCCCCAACCCGCAGATGTCGAGAAAACGCGACAGCCGGTCCGGCTCCTGCGCCAGAAAGGACAGCGCGGCGACCGCCAGCTCTTGCCCTTCTTCGCGTAAAGTTGAAGTCTTGCGGCCGATAGAGCGTCCAGACACACGATTCTCCATTCGTAAACGCCTGTCGGCTAGTGTGAAGACGCCGGGAACGCTAGTGTCGAAGTCCGCCCGCCATGGATCGCTGAATGAGCAAGACCGTTCTCATCGTAGAGGACAACGAGCTGAACATGAAGCTCTTCAACGATCTGTTGGAGACGCGCGGCTGCAAAATCGTCCAGACGCGCAACGGCGTCGAGGCGGTCAAGCTCGCCCGTGAAACCCGGCCCGATCTCATCCTCATGGACATCCAATTGCCCGAGGTTTCCGGCCTCGAGGTGACGCAATGGTTAAAGGACGATGAATCGCTTCGTTCGATTCCCGTCATTGCCGTTACGGCTTTCGCAATGAAAGGGGACGAAGAGAAAATCCTGCAAGGGGGCTGCGAAGCCTACCTGTCGAAGCCGATTTCCGTTGCGAAGTTTTTCGAGACGGTCGACCAGTTCCTTGGAGCGCCTAAGCGATGACCGCTCGTGTCCTCGTCGTCGACGACAATCCCGCCAATTGCAAACTGCTCGAAGTGCGGCTCAACAACGAATATTTCGAGGTTTTGACCGCTTCCAACGGCCCCGACGCCATCGCCATCTGCGAAAAGTCGCTGTGCGACATCGTGCTGCTCGACGTGATGATGCCGGAGATGGACGGCTTCGAGGTCTGCCGGCGGCTGAAGAGCCACGTCTCGACCGCGCATCTGCCGATCGTCATGGTCACCGCGCTCGACCAGCCCGCCGACCGGGTGCGCGGGCTGGAGGCCGGCGCCGACGACTTTCTCACCAAGCCGATCGACGAGATGCAACTGATCGCCCGCGTGCGCTCGCTGTCGCGGCTGAAGGTGACGATCGACGAATTGCGCAACCGCGCCGCCACCACGGTCGCGCTCGGCATGATCGCGCCGTTCGCGATGCAGAGCGCCGAGGACGGGCGGCGCGGCCGGCTGTTGATCGTCGACGACCGCAAGAATTCCGCCGAGCGGCTGTCGGTCGCGCTCAGCCCGCTGCACGCTGTCAGCATCGAGGCGAACGCGCAGGAAGCGATGTTCAAGGCGGCGGAGGATCACGTCGACGTCCTCATCATCAGCTTAGGCCTGGCGAATTACGATTCGCTGCGGCTGTGCAGCCAGATCCGCGCGCTGGAGCGCACCCGCAACCTGCCGATTCTGCTGGTCGCCGACGCCGAGGACCGCGAGCGCGTGCTGCGCGGCATGGAGCTTGGCGTCAACGACTGGCTGAGCCGGCCGGTCGACCGCAACGAGTTGCTCGCCCGCGTGCGCACCCAGTTGCGGCAGAAGCGCTACGCCGACAGCCTGCGCGAGAAAGTGCAGCAATCGATCGAACTCGCCCTGTTCGACCCGCTGACCGGCCTCAACAACCGCCGCTTCCTGGAGAACCATCTCTCGACGATGATCGAGAACGCCCGCATCCGGCGCGCGCCGCTGACGCTGATGATCCTCGACATCGACCATTTCAAGCGCGTCAACGACACCTACGGCCACGATTGCGGCGACGAGGTGCTGAAAGGCTTCGCCGACCGGTTGCGCGGCATCATCCGCGGCGGCGATCTCCTGTGCCGGCTCGGCGGCGAGGAATTCGTCATCGTGATGCCCGGCGTCAACGTCACCGCCGCCGCCCGCATCGCCGAGCGGGCGCGTCAGGCGATCGAGCAGGAGGCGTTCGTGATGGCCGAGGGGGGGCAGTCGATCGCCATCACCACCTCGATCGGCCTCGCCGAACGGCGCGACGATTCCAGCTCGCACGAACTCTACCGCCGCGCCGATCAGGCGCTGTACCGCTCCAAATCGGAAGGGCGCAACCGGGTGACGGCGGCGGCGGCCTGAGCGGAGCGCAGACAGCGCCACCCAACACATCTCATGGCCATTCGCGAGGATGAGGGCCTATTCGACCGCTCGCCGTCATGGCCGGGCTCGTCCCGGCCATCCACGCGGTTCCGCCGCCCTTCATGGTTGAAAAGTAAATTCGACTGTATGTGCAATGTCTTAGGTCGCCAAATCTCTCAGCGGCGTGGATGCCCGGGACGAGCCCGGGCATGACGAACCCGACGCGCTCTCGGGTTATCCTCTCTGCGACTTGGTGTTACCCCCGCTCCCTCTCATAGCGCGCCCGCGTCTCCGCGTTGGGCGGATAGAGGCCGGGCAGGGGCGCGCCGTTCTCGACCTCGCGCAATATCCATGCCTCCAGCCGCTCCTGCTCTTGCGCCAGGGCGGCGACCTCGTCGACCAGCGCGGCCGGGATCACCACCGCGCCGTCGGCGTCGGCGACGATCGCGTCGCCGGGAAAGACGCCCACGCCGCCGCAGCCGATCGGCTGATCCCAGCCGGTGAAGATCAGGCCGGCGACCGAGGGCGGCGCGGCGTAGCCCTGCGCCCACACCGGCAGCCCGGTCGCGAGCACGCCGGCGATGTCGCGCACCACGCCGTCGGTGACGAGGCCGGCCAGGCCCCGCTTGACCATGCGGGCGCACAGAATGTCGCCGAAAATGCCGGCGTCGGTCAGGCCGAGCGCGTTGGCGACTACCACCGCGCCGGCCGGCGCGGCTTCCAGCGCGGCGCGGGTGGAGGTCGGCGAGGCCCAGGCCTCGGGCGTCGCCAGATCCTCGCGCGCGGGGATGAAATTGAGCGTGAAGGCGGGGCCGACGACGCGGGCGCCGCCGCTCGCCAATGGCCGCGCGCCGCGAATCCAGATGTTGCGCAGGCCCTTCTTCAACAGCACCGTGGTCAGCGTCGGCGTCGAGACCTGGCGCAGAATTTCGTGGCTTTTCATGCGGCGATCCCCCCTCGTCGGCGCGGCGACTTTTAAGGCAAAGCGCAACCGTTGCGAAGCTCAGAGTTTGTCGCGCCAGGCCGAGCGCAAGCCGCCGTCGCCGCGCCGGCGCAGGTTGTTGAGCCAGGCCAGCCCCGCGAGCGTGCCTTTGGCGGGGCGGTATTCGCAGCCGACATGGCCGCGGTAGCCCAGCGTATCGAGCCGCGCCAGCACCATGTCGTCGTTGAGTTCGCCCGCGCCGGGCTCGTGGCGGCCGGGCACGGAAGCGATCTGCACATGGCCGATGATCGGCATCAGCGCCGCCAGGCTGGTCAGCACGTCGCCGTGCAGGATCTGGCGGTGATAGATGTCGTATTGCAGTTTCAGCGACGGCAGGTTCAGTTCGGCGATGATTTTCGCCGCGAGGTCGAAACTCGACAGGAAATAGCCGGGGGCGTCGCGCCGGTTGATCGGCTCGATCAGCACCTCGACGCCGTCGAGCCGCTCGACCGCCAGCCGCAGCGCGTCGCGGAACGCGCTCTGCGCGGCGGGATCGCCGGGATCGGCGAGACCCGCCATCACATGCACTTTGCGCGCGTTGGTGTGCTCGGCGTAGATCATCGCCTGCGCCAGCGACGCGCGGAAGCGGTCGGCGCGTCCGGGGACGGCGGCGAAACCGCGCTCGCCGGCGGCGTAATCGCCCGGCGGCGTGTTCATCAGCACCAGTTCGAGGCGCGCGCTCGTCAGCCGCTTCTGGATCGTCTCGGGCGGGTGATCGTAGGGAAACTGGACTTCGACCGCCTTGAAGCCATGATCCGCCGCCGCCGCGAAGCGGTCGAGGAAATCCCATTCGGTGAACAACATCGACAAATTGGCTGCGAATTGCGGCATTGGCGATACGCACGGTTGAAAGAGAGAAATGAAGTTCGGAATTACATATCCGCCAAAGACTATTCTATTGAGTTAATTTAACGCCGTTGCGTCAATGCGCGTTGGCGCCGGGACGCCGCAGCCGCTCGGGCCGCGCGCGCCTGGGCGTCGGCGACCACGGCCGATCCTCCAGCGGGCTGCGGTCGCTTGTCACGACGAAGCGGGCGCCGTCCCAGTTGAGCCCGACCGCGCCGGTCTCGGCCAGCCGCCGCTCGTCGAGCAGCAGCGGCGGCTTGCAAGTCGCCGGCGCCGTCAGCGCGCTCACCACCACCGCCGCACGGACGCAATCCTCCTCGAACGCGGCGCGGTCGAGCACCAGGCTCAGCGACAGGCCCTCGGGCAGATCGCCGACGCAGCCGAGCCGGTCGCAGGCGGGATCGGGCGTGGACGCGGCGGCCGAATCGCGGTTGTCGCCATCGGCGGCGAGCCATTGCTCGGTGGCGAAAGCGTTGTGGCGGCGGCCCAGCAGCGCCAGCCGGCCGTCGGCGTCGCGCAGCGCCACCTCGTCGCCCGAGGGCGGCACGATCACGTCGTAGCGCGGCCCGAGCGCCGCGCCGGCGAGGCCTGCGGCGAAAAACGCCAGCGCGCTGGCGCGGAAAATCCATGTGCGCCAGATCACCGCGCTGGCGACGCCCAGGCTGAGCAGCGGCAGCGACCACGGCGCGAAGGCGCGCACATGCAGCGTCGAACCCGGCGCGGCGGCGATCAGCCGCGCCGCGAACAACACCAGCTTCACCCCGAGGCCGACGAACAGCCACACCCAGCCATCGAGCCCGAGCGGATAGAGCAGGGCGCCGAGCAGCGCGCCGGGCACCGCGAAGAACTCGATGATGATCAGCGTCAGCGGATTGCCGATCAGCACATAGGGGCTGAGGTCGTGGAAATGATAGGCCATGAACGACGCGGTGGCGCTGGTGGCGCAGATCGTGGCGAACAGCAGCGCCCGCACCTTGTCGAACACAAGCGCGACAGGGGCGCGCGCGGGCTGGCGCGGTTCGGGCAGGAACGGGTCGGCGCCGAGTTCGACCGCGGCGAGCCGCGCCTCCATCACCGCCACCAGCGCCGCGACCGCGGCGAAGGACAGCTGGAAGCTGACGCCGAGCACCGCCTCCGGCTCGATCGCCACCACCGCCAGAATCGCCAGCGCGAGATTGCGCATCGTCAGGGCGCGCCGGTCCAGCACCACGGCGCCGAGCACGATCAGCGTCATGATCAGCGCCCGCTCGGTGCCGACGCGCGAACCCGTGCTGACATCATAGGCGAGCGAGCCGGCCATCGCGACCAGCGCGGCGATCTTCTTGATCGGGTAGCTCAGCGCCAGCGTCGGCGACAGCGCCAGCAGCCGGCGCACGACGACGAAGAAAATGCCGGCCACCAGCGTCATCTGCACGCCGGAAATGGTGATGATGTGGAAGATGCCGGCCTCGCGGATGAGGTCCTTGGCGCCGATGGAGAGGAAATCGCGCTTGCCGGTCACCATCGCGGCCGCGATGGCGCCCTCGTCGCCGCCGATGATCGCGCGCACCCGCAGCGCCAGCCGGTTTCGCGCGCGGTCGATTGACGCGAACAGGCGCTGCGAAAGGCGCGCGTCGGCGGGCGCGGCGGCCGGCCTGACCGCGCCGAGCGCCGAGCCGACCGCGCCGATCCCCTGGAAATAGGCGTCGCGCGCGAAGGAATAGCCGCCCGGCAGCGCGGCTTGCGAGGGCGGCAGCAAGCGGGCCTTCACCTCGACGAAATCGCCCGCCGCCAGATCGGGCGTCTTGCGCATAGTGAGCCGGACGCGGCGCGGCGCCAGGCTCTCCGGCATGTCGCCGGGATCGGTGACGGCGAGCACGAAGCGCGCGCCGACGTCGCGGAAATCGACCGCCTCGACATAGCCTTGCAGCGTGACGATGCGGATATGGTCGAGCACCGGCGCTTGCAATCGCTGCGTGCGCAGGCCCATCGCCAGAAAGCCCGCCGTCAGCGCCGCCAGCCCGAGAAAAATCCCGCGCGCCAAAGCCCGCCGCCGCGCCAGCCACGCGGCAAGCGCGAAAGCGGCGGTCAGCGCCGCCGGCAGCCACAGCGCCGGCTCGCGGTCGGCGGCCAGATTGAGCGC
>JAGWRL010000006.1 GCA_028876585.1 Pseudomonadota bacterium
CGAAGTTGAAGCGCGCCGAGGCGTCGATCCACGACGACAGCACGTTGTTGTAGTCGCCGCACCAGGCGATTTTCTTGCCGGCGATCGGGCCGCGATGCTCCTCGAAGGTGAGGATGTCGGCCATCACCTGACAGGGGTGCGACTGCTTGGTCAGCCCGTTGATGACAGGCACCGTGGCGTTGGCGGCGAGTTCGGCGAGATCGTTGGGATCGAGGATGCGGATCATGATCGCGTCGACGTAGCGCGACAACACGCGCGCGGTGTCGGCGATGGTCTCGCCGCGGCCGAGCTGCATTTCCGCGCCGGTCAGCATGATCGTTTCGCCGCCGAGTTCGCGCATCCCGACATCGAACGAGACGCGGGTGCGGGTCGAGGGGCGCTCAAAAATCATCGCCAGCGTCTTGCCTTCCAGCGGACGCGGCGCCGCGCGGCGATCCCTCGCGCGCGCGGCTTTCATCTGCGACGAGGCGCCCAGGATCGCGCGCAACGTCTGCGTGGAGTGATCGAGCAGATCGAGGAAATGCCGGGGAGCCGCGCCGCTCATGCCGCCGCCTTCGCCGCGTCGAGCGCCTTTTCCGCGTCCACGCAGGCGCCGTCGAGCCGGGCCACGGCCTCGTCGAGTTCGCCGTCGCTGATCGTCAGCGGCGGCAGCAGCCGCAGCGTGTTGTCGCCGGCGGGGATGGTCAGCAGGCGGCGCTGGCGCGCCAGCGCGGCGAAATCGCCGGGGGGCATGCGCAGCTTGAGGCCGATCATCAGACCCTCGCCGCGCACGTCCTCGATCACGCTGGGATGCGCGTCCTTGAGCCCGGCGAGCTTCTGCTTCGCCAGAATGCCCAGCCGGGCGACGTTCTCCAGGAATCCCGGCGCCAGCACCACGTCGAGCACCGCATTGGCGATCGCCATCGCCAGCGGATTGCCGCCGAAAGTGGTGCCGTGCACGCCCGCGGTCAGGCCGCGCGCCGCGTCGGCCGTCGCGAGACAAGCCGCAACGGGGAAACCGCCGCCGAGACCCTTGGCGGCGGTGAGAATGTCCGGCGCGACGCCGACATGCTCATAAGCGAACAATTTGCCGGTGCGCCCGACCCCGGTCTGCACCTCGTCGAAAATCAGCGACAGGCCGCGCCGGTCGCAGATTTCGCGCAGGCCGCGCAGGAACGCCGGCGGCACGGCGCGCACGCCGCCCTCGCCCTGGATCGGCTCGATCAGGATCGCCGCCGATTCCGGCGTCAGCGCCGCCTCGACCGCCTTGAGATCGGTGATCGGGATCTGGTCGAAGCCGTCGACCTTGGGGCCGAACCCTTCGAGATATTTGGCCTGGCCGCCGGCGGCGATGGTCGCCAGCGTGCGGCCGTGGAACGCGCCCTCAAAGGTGAGGACGCGAAAGCGCTCGGCATGGCCGTCGACATATTGACGCCGCCGCGCCATCTTGATCGCCGCTTCATTGGCCTCGGCGCCGGAATTGGCGAAGAACACGAGATCGGCGAAGGTCGCCTCGACCAGCCGCCGCGCCAGCCGCTCGCCCTCCGGCATCTGGAACAGGTTCGAGGTGTGCCAGAGCTTGGAGCCCTGCCGCGTCAGCGTCTCGACGAGATGGGGATGCGAATGGCCGAGCGACACCACGGCGATGCCGGCGCCGAAATCGAGATAGCGCTCGCCCTCGACGGTGGTCAGCCAGGACCCGTCGCCGCGCTCGAAAGTCAGATCGGCGCGCGCGTAAGTCGGGACGATAGCGGATGACAAGGGCTGACCTCCTTGCGAGCGCGCGGGGCAAGCACCCCGCGAAAACAAAAAACGCCGCCCCTGAGGGGGACGGCCGCTAGCGACAAACTATAGTGAAACAGCGTCTGGCGGTCAAATCATCGGCGCGGGCGACAAAAAAATTGGGAATCCGCGTCGTCGCCAGCTTTGCGCAAGCTGGCGCGCAAAGCTTTGTTAGGATTCATGCAATCCGCCGCCTGGCGGCGATTCGCCGGCGCGATCGCGAATCAGGCTGGGGAAAACCGGGGTATGCGCAAGGCGCCGACTCTTGCGCGCGATTCAACGAGTAGTGTAGCGTTTTGCTCAGTCGCCACGAGATATCGTGGCCAGTCTCACACGAGAGCGTCTCGCGTTGAGCCCGTCGGCGAAGGCTGTGCGGGCGCAGGCGGGGGATTCGGCCTCGTGCGCGCGAAACAGGGTCTTCGCGACGGCGGCGTGTCCGTCGCGGGGCGCCGGGAAAACGAGGCCGACACATGTCCTGGACGGATGAACGAATTGATCAGTTGAGCCGCCTGTGGTTGGACGGCAGGTCCGCCAGCCAGATCGCGACGGCGATGGGCGGCGGCCTGACCCGCAATGCGGTGATCGGCAAGGTGCATCGGCTCGGCCTGGCCGGCCGCGTCAAGTCGACGGTCGCCGCGCCGGGCGGCCTGGACAGCGCCAACGAATTGCAATCGGACGCGGACGAAGCGGCGGGCCTCGAACTCGTCGGCGGGTCGCGCCGCGCCGCGCCGCGACAGAGCGTCGCCGCCGTGTCGAGCGCCCCCGCTTCCGCCGTGGCGAGCGCGCGCGTGCAAGGCAATACCGCGCTGGCGATGGCCGAGGCGCCGGCGGAGGCGGCCAAGCCCGCCCGCGCGCCCGAAGAGGTCGTCGTGCCGATGTCGCTCAAGGTGACGATCGTCGACCTGCGCGAGTCGATGTGCAAGTGGCCGCTCGGCGACCCCTCCTCGATGGATTTCCGCTATTGCGGCTCGCCCTCGCATACGGGCACGCCCTATTGCCAATATCACGGCAAGATCGCCTATCAGCCGGCGCAGGACCGCCGCCGCGAGCGCGACCGCCGGCCGTTGCTGGCGCGCTGAGGCGGCTCTAGCCGCCGAGGTAGCGCACGCGCCAGATCACGCCGCCGAGGTCGTCGGAGACCAAGAGATCGCCGCCCTTGGTGACGGCGACGCCGGAAGGGCGACCCCACACGCGGTCGTGCTCATCGACGAAGCCGACCAGAAAATCCTCGTATTCCCCGGTCGGGCGGCCATTGTCGAACACCAGCCGCACCACCTTGTAGCCGGTGCGCTTGGCGCGGTTCCACGAGCCATGCATGGCGACGAACGCGCCGTCGCGGAATTTCGCCGGGAAATGCGAGGAATTGTAGAAGGCGATGCCGAGCGGCGCCGAATGCGGCTGCAACAGCACGTCGGGCGTCGTGACCTGGCCTTTGAGATCGGGGCGCTCCTTGCCGCGCAGCGGGTCTTCGCGATCGCCGATGTAATACCATGGCCAGCCGTAGAACTTGCCGTCGCCGACGGTGGTGGCGAAATCGGGCGGCAGATCGTCGCCGAGCGTGTCGCGCTCGTTGACCACGCACCAGAGCGCGCCGTTCTGCGGCTGCACGCCGAGCCCCGAGCAATTGCGCAGGCCCGTCGCCAGCACGCGCATGGCGCTGCCGTCCGGCTTGAACGCCAGCACGTCGGCGCGGCCCGCCTCCGGCCCCCAGGCGGCGCCGAGCGCATGGGTCTTGCGGAACGCCTCCAGCCCGGCGAGCGGCTTCATCTCCTCGGCGTCGTTGGAGGTGGAGCCGACGGAGGCGTAGATCGTGGCGCCGTCGGCGGCGACGGCGAGGTCGCGCGTCCAATGGCCGCCGCCGTCGGGCAGGCCGACGATTTTTTCCGACTTTCCGGAAGCGACGAGATCGCCGGACTTGTAGGGGAAGCGGTAGACCTCGCCCGGCGTCGCGACATAGACGAATTTCGGCTCCGGGCCGGGGGGATAAAAGGCGATCCCATAGGGGCGATCGAGCTTGTCGGCGAACACGCCCGTCTCGACCGGCGTGTCGGCGGCGTCGGCGCCGCGGATCACCATCACGCGGCCGGTCCCGCTTTCGGCCAGGAAGATGTCGCCGTTGGGGGCGGTGCGCATCACGCGCGGCTGATTGAGGCCCTGCGCGATGACATCGACCGCGAATCCGAACGGCGCCTTGGGCAGGACGCCGTCGGGGCGCGAGGTTTCGATCGGCGGATTGGCGGTCGAGGGGGTGGCGTTGGGCGGCGGCAGATCGGCCGGCGTGATGCGGAAGCGCAGGCCCGGCGCGTCGATGCGCCAGTCGCCGAAGGCGGCCTGCCCGGTCAGGGTCCGCGCGAAATCGCCGTGAGCGAAGCCGGAGGCGCAGACAACCGCCATCAAGGCCACTCCCGCGACCACCCACCCACGCATCGCCGACTCCTTGCTGGATTTTCCTTTATCATAAATGACGCGGCGCCCAAGGGGCCTGACGCACGGCGCCGCAATTTGAGTTGAACTAAAATCCGCACATCCCTATTTAGGCGCCATGAAGCTTGCGGACTGGCTCGCCCAAAACAGCGTCAAGCGCGTCGATTTCGCCCGCCGGATCGGCGTGTCGCCCGGCGCGATCACGCTGATCTGTCGCGAGGACGGCGCCTGGGCGTCGCGCGAAACCGCCGAGCGGATCGTCGCCGAGACCGGCGGCGCCGTCACCCCCAACGATTTTCTTGACAATCTCAACACGGAAACGCCCCCCATGTCCGACAGCGTCTATGAAACCATCGAAGCCTTCGCCCGCGGCGAGATCGTCATCGTCACCGACGACGACGATCGTGAGAACGAGGGCGACATGATCGTCGCCGCCGCGCATTGCACCACCGAGAAGATGGCGTTCATCATCCGCAACGGCTGCGGCATCGTCTGCGCGCCGCTGACCGCCGACGAGGCGAAGCGGTTGCACCTCAATCCCATGGTCGCCGTCAACGACGCCCCGCTCGGCACCGCCTTCACGGTCTCGGTCGACGTCCGCCATGGCCTGACCACCGGCATTTCGGCGGAGCAGCGCTGCAACACCGTGCGCGCGCTCGCCAACGGCAACATGGGCGCCGGCGATTTCGTGCGGCCGGGCCATGTGTTTCCGCTGGTCGCCAAGGATGGCGGCGTGCTGATGCGCTCCGGCCACACCGAGGCGGCGATCGACCTGTGCAACCTCGCGCAACTGCCGCCGGTGGCGGTGATCTGCGAATTGGCCAACGACGACGGCACCGTGATGGTCGGGCCGCAGATCGCGAGTTTCGCCGAAAAGCACAAGATGAAGCGCATTTCGGTCGCCGACCTGATCGCCTACCGGCAGGCGCGCGAGAAGCTGGTCGAGCGCGTCTCGACGCATAAGATCAAGTCGCCGATCGGCGAATTGACGGTGCACGCCTATCGCACCCGGTTCGATTCGGTGCTGCATTTCGCCTTCGTGCACGGCTCGCTCGGCGACGGGCGCGAGATTCCGGCGCGGCTGCATCGGGCCGACATTCTCAACGACATTTTCGGCGGCGGCTCGATCGACCGCTGCATGAAGCGGTTCAAGGAGGAGGGTCGCGGCGTGCTCGTCTATCTGCGCGACGGTTCGGCGGGCGTGCCGCTCAACACCGCCGGCGCGACCGATTCCACCGAGGACGCGCGCCAGACGCAATGGCGCGAAGTGGGGCTGGGGGCGCAAATCCTGCGCGATCTCGGCGTCACCTCGATCCGCCTGCGCAGCGATTCGCCGCGCAAATACGTCGGGCTTGCCGGCTTCGGGGTGGAAATCGCCAAAATCGAGCCGATCGACGGCTGAACCTGTTGTCGTAAGGCTTGCCAGCGGAACGGTTTGACACTAGGTTCCGCGCCGCCTGCACGCCGCCATAGCTCAGTTGGTTAGAGCGCTAGATTGTGGATCTAGAGGTCCCCCGTTCGAGCCGGGGTGGCGGTACCAGGGGCGCCCCCCAAATCTCCCGCGCTGACGAGGCAACACTCGCTTAACGCAACATCCGCTTTAGTGTTATGAGCGCGCAGCGGGAGCCGGGATGAAGCGGATTTTCGACGTGAGCGCGGCCATGGCGCTGTTGGCCCTGACGGGGCCGCCGGCGCTCGCCGAGGAGCCGGCGCCGGTGGCGGCGGCGGCGCACCTGCTCGACGAGGGCGAAAGCGCGCGGCTGTCGTTCGATCTGTCGGCCCCGCTGAACGGACGCGCGCGCGAAATCCAAGCGCCCGACCGGATCGTTCTCGACATGCCCGAGGTCGATTTCCGCTTGAGCCCCGGCGCCGGCCACGTCGCCGGCGCGCGGCCCGACGCGCTGGTCAAGGCGTTCCGCTTCGGGCTTTTCGGCCCCGGCAAGTCGCGCGTGGTGATCGATCTGGCGCGGCCGGCCTGCGTCTCCAAGATCGACACGCGCCGTCTCGTGCATAACCGCGCCGCCTCGCGGCTGACGCTCGAACTGCGATCGTGCAGCCCGGAGGCTTTCGCCGCCGCCGCGCTCGATCACGCCCCGCCGCAGGCCGCGGCCGAGCCGGCGCCGGTGGAGACGACGGCGAAGACCGGACTGCCGGTGATCGTGCTCGATCCCGGCCACGGCGGCATCGACGGCGGCGCGTTCGGCGTCGACGGCGCGGCCGAGAAATCGCTGGTTTACGCCTTCGCCGACGCGTTGCGCGCCAAATTGGAGGCGAGCGGGCGCTATCACGTCGTGATGACGCGGGTCGGCGATCAATATGTGTCGCTGGAGGATCGCGTCGCCAAGGCGCGCGCCGCCAATGCGTCGCTGATGGTCTCGATCCACGCCGACACGCTGAAGGAGGCGGCGGGCGTCTCCGGCGCCACCGTCTACACCTGCTCCGACCGCGCTTCCGACGCGGAAGCCGCGCGCATCGCCGAGCGCGAGAACGATTCCGACCGTCAGGCCGGCGAGGAGCACAAGGCGGCCGACCCCGGCGTCGCCGACATCCTGTTCGACCTCCGGCGGCGCGAGACCCGCGCCTATGCGCATAAATTTTCGCACGGGCTGGTGGCGCGGCTGACCGAGGCGGGGGCGCTGAACCACAATCCGGAGCGCTCGGCCGGGTTCGTGGTGCTCAAGGCGCCCGATTTTCCCTCGGTGCTGGTCGAACTCGGCTATCTCTCCAACGCGCATGACGTCGCCAACTTGAAATCGCCGGAATGGCGCGACAAGACGACGGAGGCGATGCGGACGGCGATCGACGGCTTTTTCGCCAAGTCCGACGCCGCGGGCGACTCGCTGGCCGCCCGCGCGCCGGATGCTGCGAAGCCCTCTCCTTAGTTTCGCCGCAACTAAGCTCGACACGGCCCGGAGCCGTTGTGACAATGCCTCGTCCGAATGTTAGGCGGACCGGCGAAGAAGCTCGCCCCTTGCGGCGGGCTTCGGGGAATGGGACATGCGGGCACTCGGTCGTTTTCTAGGTTTCCTGTTCGCCACCGGCGCGATCGTGTTCGTCATCGCGGCGGCGGCGGCGGCGGTGGTGATCTTCAAGTTCGAGCAGGATCTGCCCGACTACAGCCATTTGAAGAATTACGAACCGCCGGTGATGACGCGGGTGCACGCCGCCGACGGCAGCCTGCTGGCCGAATATTCGCGCGAGCGCCGGCTCTATCTGCCCTCCTCGGCGATCCCCGATCTGGTCAAGCGCGCCTTCATCTCGGCCGAGGACAAGAATTTCTACACCCATCGCGGCTTCGACCCGGAGGGGATTTTGCGCGCCGGCGTGGTGTTCCTCGAAGGGCGCCGCCATATCCAGGGCGCCTCCACCATCACGCAGCAGGTCGCCAAGAACTTCCTGCTGTCGGCCGACCGCACGGTCGAGCGCAAGATTCGCGAAGTGCTGCTGAGCCTGCGCATCGAATCCGCTTATTCCAAGGACAAGATCCTCGAACTCTATCTCAACGAGATCTATCTCGGCCTCGGCAATTACGGCGTCGCGGCGGCGGCGTTGAACTATTTCAACAAATCCGTGCATGAACTGACCGTCGCGGAGGTCGCCTATCTCGCCGCGCTGCCGAAAGAGCCGAGCGCGCTGAACCCGTTCCGCAATCACGACCGCGCGGTCGAGCGGCGCAATTACGTGATCGGCCGCATGGAGGACGACGGCTACATCACCCACGATCAGGCCAAGGCCGCGCGCGCCGAGCCGCTCGCCATCCATCCGCGCATCCTGACCCCCGATTCGATCGCCGGCGGCTTCTTCGCCGAGGAGGTGCGGCGCGAGCTGCTCGACCGCTACGGCGAGAAAAAGCTCTATGAGGGCGGCCTGTCGGTGCGCACGACGCTCGATCCGAAGATGCAGCTTATGGCGCGCAAGGCGCTGGTCGACGGGCTGGTGCGCTACGACGAGGCGCATGGCTGGCACGGCGTCGTAAAATCGGTCGATCTCGGCCAGGACTGGGGCGTCGCGCTCGGCCAGATTCCCGAACTCGGCGATATCAAGCCCTGGCGGCTCGCGGTCGCACTCGACGTGACCGATTCTTACGTGCGCATCGGCTTGCAGCCGACGCACGAGTCCTCGGGCGAACTCTCGGCCGGGCGGCAGACCGGCACGGTGAATTTCGCCGGCAATCAGTTTCCCTATCGGCGCTTCAAGCAGATCGTGAAGCCCGGCGACGTGGTCTATGTCGAGCCGCAGGCGAAGGCGGGCGAATATCGGCTGCGCCAGATCCCGGAAGTCTCGGGCGCCTGCGTGGCGATGGACCCGTTCACCGGCCGCGTGCTGGCGATGGTGGGCGGCTTCTCGTTCGATCAATCCGAGTTCAACCGCGCGACCCAGGCGTTGCGCCAGCCCGGCTCCTCGTTCAAGCCGTTCGTCTACGCCGCCGCGCTCGACAACGGCTACACGCCGTCCTCGATCGTGCTCGACGAGCCGATCGAGATCGACCAGGGCAACGGCGAGATCTGGCGGCCGGAGAATTTCGAGGGCAAATCGGGCGGGCCGCATACGCTGCGCTACGGCATCGAGCATTCGATCAACCAGATGACGGTGCGGCTGGCGCGTGACATCGGCATGCCGCTGGTGGCCGAATACGCCAAGAAGTTCGGCATCTACGACAATCTGCCGCCCTATCTCTCGATGTCGCTCGGCGCCGGCGAGACCACCGTGCTCAAGATGGTCACCGGCTATTCGATGTTCGACAACGGCGGCATGCCGCTGAAGGCGACGCTGATCGACCGCATCCAGGATCGCTGGGGCAACACGATCTACCGGCACGACGAACGCGTCTGCGAAGGTTGCGACGCGACCAAATGGGCCAATCAGGACGAGCCGAAGCTGATCGACAAGCGCAAGGATCCGCGCAACCTCGTCACCGACCCGCTCACCGCCTATCAGATCACCTCGATCATGGAGGGCGTGATCCAGCGCGGCACCGGCATCGCGATCAAGGAGGTCGGCAAGCATCTCGCCGGCAAGACCGGCACCACCAACGACGCCAAGGACCTGTGGTTCGTCGGCTATTCGCCCAATCTCTCGTTCGGCGTGTTCATGGGCTACGACAAACCGCGCTCGCTCGGCGACAGCGCGCAGGCGGCGCTGTACACCGCGCCGGTGTTCCGCGATTTCATGAAGATGGCCTTGAAGGACGCGCCCGATACGCCGTTCCGCGTGCCGCCGGGCATCAAGCTGATCTCGGTCGACGTGCACACCGGCATGCGCGCGACCGGCGCCGGCTCGATTCTGGAGGCGTTCAAGCCCGGCACGGCGCCGCCTGATTCGTTCGGCGGCGGCGGCGGCGTGGCGCAAAGCGGCGGCGGCGGCGGCAACTCCGACCGCAGCGTCGGCTCCGGCACCGGCGGTCTCTACTGAAGGCGGGAGGCGCGGTTAAGGCTGCGCCAGGCCGAGATGCTGGTAATTGGCCCTGCCGTCGAGAACCGGGGCGGATGCCGGGTTCGCCGGACCGAAGCTGAAACCGTCGCGCGACGATCCCTCGGCCCGTGGGCTGACATAGATATAGCCCTCGAACCGCGTGCAACCCGCCGCCTCGCCGTTGATCCGGCAAGTCTCGCCGGCGCCGGCCTGTAGGACAGGGCGAAACATTTCCTCAGCCCGGGCAAGTTCGGCGGACAGAATCGCCAAAGTCACCACGGTCGCGGTCGGTATCCATATCTTCATGATGGCGAAGTTTTAATCTTAACCGTGGCCACAATGCGGCGCTTAGCCTCTGCCGCGCCGCCGATCTCACGCCAATTGCAGCCCGGCGAACAAGGGCCGGCCGTCGACGCCGCCGGTCAGCGGGTCGATGAGATTTTCCGGATGCGGCATCAGGCCGAGCACGTTGAAGCCGGCGTTGTAGACCCCGGCGATATTGTTCAACGAGCCGTTGGGGTTGGCCGCCGCGGTCACGCCGCCGTGCGCGTCGCAATAGCGGAAGGCGACGCGGCCGGAGCTTTCGAGCATGGCGATTTCGTCGGGCGCGGCGATATAGGCGCCTTCGCCATGCGCGATCGCGAAGGTGACGACGTCGCCCGCCTTGTAGCCGCGCCCGAATCGCGTCGCGGCGTTCTCGACCCGCAACGTCTGCATCCGGCAGATGAATTTGAGGCCGGCGTTGCGCATCAGCGCGCCCGGCAGCAGGCCCGCTTCGCACAGGATCTGGAAGCCGTTGCAGATGCCCAGCACCAGGCCGCCGCGCGCGGCGTGTTCGCGCACCGCGTCCATCGCCCGCGCCCGCGCGGCGATGGCGCCGCAACGCAGATAGTCGCCATAGGAGAAGCCGCCCGGCAGCACCGCCAGATCGGTGCCCGGCGGCAGCTTGTCCTCCTCGTGCCAGAGGATCTCAACCTCGGCGCCGGCTTGCGTCAGCGCGCGCGCGACGTCGCGCTCGCGATTGACGCCGGGAAACAGGATGACGGCGGCTTTCAGGGGCTTAGCCATGCTGGATCGCAAAGTTCTCGACGATGGTGTTGGCGAGCAGTTTTTCGCAGGCCTGACGGATCAGGCTCTCCGCCGCCTCGCCCTCGACGCCTTCGAGTTCGATGTCGAACACCTTGCCCTGGCGGACGCTGGCGAAGCCTTCGAGACCGAGCGACTTCAGCGCGCCCTCGATCGCCTTGCCCTGCGGGTCGAGCACGCTGGCCTTCAAGGTGACGACGACCCTCGTTTTCATGGCATTTCCCCGTTCACGCCGCGTTGGAGGCCGGCGACATCGTCAACAGCGAGTAGATGGCGGAGGCGTCGCGCGCGCCGCGCAACTGCGCCGCGACGTCCTGCCGCCGCAGCGCGCGCGCGACCGCCGCCAGCGCTTTCAGATGATCGGCGCCGGCCGATTCCGGCGCCACCAGCAGGAAGATGAGGTCGACCGGCAGGCCGTCGAGCGCCTCGAAATCGATCGGCCGTTCGAGCCGGGCGAACACGCCGCAGATGCGGTCGCAGCGCGACAGTTTGCCGTGCGGAATCGCGATGCCGTCGCCGACGCCGGTCGGGCCGAGGCGCTCGCGTTGCAAAATGGCGTCGAAAATCTCGCGCGAAGGCAGACCCGACACTTCCGCCGCGCGCTCGGAAAGCTCCTGCAACGCCTGCTTCTTGCCATTCACGCGCAACGCGGGGATCACCGCGTCCAGCGTCAGAATTTTGTCGAGGGACATTTCGAGAAGCTCAATACCCGCTCTCACCTCTGTGGGTCGCCCGACGCCGGGACGCGCTGGCGTCCCGCTCCGGCCGCAACCGCCGCGCCGACGCTCAACGCGGATCGAGCCAGCCGATCGCGCCGTCGCGCCGCCGATAGACGATGTTGACGCGCGAACTCGTCGCGTGCTGGAACACGACGACCGGCGACCCGGTCAAGTCCAGTTCGGACACCGCGGAGGCCACCGACAGGACTTTGAGCGGCTGCGCGCCCTCGGCGACGACGACGGGGCTGAAATCGGCCGGCGCCTCCTCCGTGTCCTCGGCGGGCGCCTCGATGACGAAATTGGCGACTTCGAGCCGTTGACGGTCGCTCGCGGCGCCGTCGAAGCCGGAGGCGTGCTCTTTCAGGCGCTGCTTGTAGCGGCGCAGGCGGCGCTCGATCTTGTCGGCGGCCTGATCGAAACTGGCGTAGGGCTCATGGGCGCGCCCCTCCGACTGCAAGTTCATGCCGGAGCTCAGATGCAGCGAGCAATCGGTGCGAAACGCCGATCCTTCCGGCGAGATGACGACATGGCCGGTGATCTTGCCGTCGAAGTAGCGGGCGATCAGCGCTTGCACCTTGTCGAGCACGTGCGTGCGCAACGACTCGCCAATGTCCATATTCTTGCCGGAAACCCTGAGCGGCATAGCGGCCCGACCTTTATCCTTCGCGCCGGCCTTGCACCCGCGAGCGAAATTCGTCCGCGGGGTCGGCTCGGACGCAGCCCGAAATCGGCCTTAGCCCTAGAAGCGAGCCGACCCGATGTCAAATGCCGTCGCAGCCCAACCGGCTTGACAACGCGCAATGCTATGCCGACTTGCTAACTCGAATTCATCCGTTAAACCCTGGTTTTTTCTCCCGTCATGGAGTTCGACGTTGTCGAAAGGACCGCGCAAGCGGAAGTCAGGAAAAGCCAGGCAGCGCGCGCGCGCCGGCAAAGCCTCCCCGCTCGACTCGCTGATGGGTCTCGACGACGCGACGCTGCGTCTGATGCGCGAAGCCTTGCTCGCGATGCAGGCGGACGGGGTAAGCGACGAAGACGATCCGATCGCGTTGTTTGACGAATTCTTGCGCCGGCTGGCGGCGGTCGCGGACGTGAAGGCGGAAGGCGACGACGAGTTCTTCGAATCCGTCGTCATGACGCTGACGCAACTCGCGATCGAGGCGAACGGCGGCGACCCGGCCTCGCGCGAGTTGCGCGGCTCGATTTATGCGCGGCTCGACGAAGCGATCGCCGAGGGAGAGTTGGACGCCGTCGCCCTGGTGCTGATCGCCAAGGTGCTGAGCGATTCGGGTTGGGACGTGCCTGACAGCCTGAAGCAGCGCGTCGTCGAGGCGCTCGATGCGGAGGAAACCGTCGAGGGCGGCGCGGACGATCTGGGCGGCGCGTTGCTCGACATCGCGCAAGCCGCCGAGGGCGACGCCTTCGCCACCTATGACGCGCTCAATTCCGTGCTGGCGGCTTTCCCCTCCGCGGCCGCCGCGCGCATGGTCGCCACATTGGGCGGCGCGCGCGCCCCCGTGCTGCTGCACGCGATGGCGGGCTTCGCGATGCACGCCGATGCGCAACTGGCGCGCGCCGCCATCGAGGAATTGAAGCGCGCCGCCTCCATGGGGCCGATCGAGAGCCTGCTGGTCGAACGGCTGGTGCGGATGCGCCCCTGGCTGCCCGTCGACCGGCAAGGCGCGCTGGATGAGGCGATTCGCGCCCTGCGGCCGCACGCGGCGGCGCCGGTCGAGGCCGAGCGGCCGCAGGCGGCCAAGGGGTTCCTGCTGGCCTGCGACGGATCGGGCGCCGGCGGGACGCTCGCCAGCCTGAAAGCCCGCGACGGCTGGCGCTTCGTCACCGCGATGACAAAGCCGACCGGCATCGACGACGTCCTCAGCATGGAGCGCCTGAGCAAGGCGCAGATCGACGCGACCGTGCGCGGCATGCGCGAGGACGTGGTGGCGGCGCAGACCGACATCGACGGCGTCGCGCGTTATCTTCAGCTCGCGCTCGGGGAAAATCTGGCCGCCGGGACGCCGCCGCCGTTCAAGCTGATCGCGTTCGTGGAGAATCTGGGGCTTGGGCCGCTGGCGCCGCGCTTCGTGTCGCCGGCCGATCTGATCGCCGAGATTCTGGCCGATTTGCCGGAGGCGGAAAAAGACCGCGGCGCGGTCGCCTACGCGCAGGCGATCACCCTCGGCCGCGCGGTCCTGGCGCCTTGGTTCGAGGCCGGCGAGGACGTGGAGAGATTGCTCAAGCCGCTCAAGGGCCTCAAGGCGCAGGTCGATGCGCTGATGTCCGATTATCTGCCGCAGCGGCGCGAGTTCTGGGCCCGTGCGCTGGCGCTGACCGCCTTCGCGCTGCGCGAAGACCCCAAGGGATACGGCAAGATGGGCGGGCAACTGGCGCTGATCGGGCGCGAACTCGTCTCCGGCGCGCCGCTGGTGACGATTCCGCTGATGCGCCAGATCGCCAAATCGAGCGCGCACGCCTTCGAGAGCCGCGGATGAGGCCGGCGCCGTTTCCCACGCTTCGGGAAACGGCGCGAACTTGACTAGCCGTGCGGACAATCGCGTCTTATATGAGGCCAATGTCGCGGCAGCGCGACGCAAAGCCAAGACCCGTGAAGGCCGTATGACAATTCACGCCGCACCCGCGTCGCTCGACAAAGGCCCCGACATCGCCGAGCGCAAACTGGACAACGGCCTGACGGTGATCGTGATTCCCGATCATCGCGCCCCCGTGGTCACGCATATGGTGTGGTACCGCAACGGCTCCGCCGACGATCCGCCGGGCAAATCCGGCATCGCCCATTTCCTCGAACATCTCATGTTCAAGGGCACCGCCAAACATCCCAAGGGCGCGTTCTCGGAGGCGGTGGCCGAGATCGGCGGCCAGGAGAACGCCTTCACCGGCAACGACTACACCGCCTATTTCCAGCGCGTCGCCAAGGAGCATCTGGGCCTGATGATGTCCTACGAGGCCGACCGAATGACCGGCCTCATCCTCACCGACGAGATCGTCGCCCCCGAGCGCGACGTGGTCATGGAGGAGCGGCGGATGCATTGCGACGCCGACCCCTCGGCCCAGCTCAATGAGGCCATGCAGGCCGCCGTCTTCACCCATCACCCCTACGGCAAGCCGGTGATCGGCTGGGGCCACGAGATCGAAGGGCTCGGCCGCGAGGATGCGCTCGCCTATTACGGCCGCTTCTATACGCCGGAGAACGCCATCCTCATCGTCGCCGGCGACGTCACGCCGCAGGAGGCGCTGCGGCTGGCCGAAGAGCATTACGGCCCGATCCGCCCGCACGGCCAGCCGCCGGTGCGCAAGCGCCCGCGCGAGCCCAAGCCCGTCGCCCGGCGCGAGGTGACGGTGAGCGACGATAAGGTCGAGCAGCCGGCCTGGCAGCGCGTTTATTTGACGCCCAGCCACGCCACCGCCGCGCCCGGCGAATCCGAGGCGCTGGAAGTGCTCGCCCATCTGCTCGGCGGCGGCCAGACCAGCTATCTCAACCGCAAGCTCGTCATCGAGGGCCACAAGGCGGTGGCGGCCGGGGCCTATTACGCCGGCGCGGCGCTCGACGACACCCGCTTCTTTCTCTACGGCATGCCGACGCCGGACGTGACGCTGGCCGAACTCGACGCCGCCTTCGACGCCGCCATCGAGGGTTTCCTCGCCGAGGGCGTTGGGGCCGAGGACCTGGAGCGCGGCAAGACGCGGCTGATCGCGGAGGCCGTCTACGCCCAGGACAGCCAAGTCTCGCTCGCCCGCTGGTACGGCTCCTCGCTCGCCACCGGTCAGACCATCGCCGACGTGCAGGCCTGGCCAGCGCGCATCGAGGCGGTGACCGCCGAGGCGGTGCTGGCCGCCGCCAAGACCTGGCTCGACCGGCGCCGCGCCGTCACCGGATTCCTGACCCATCCCGACCAACAGGCGGCTTGAACCGCCGGCTCTTATAGGAAACGCCCTTATGAACGAGCGCATGGCGCCACCCGCCGCCGCCGCGAGCGCGGTAAATATCCGCGAGATCGTCTCCCCCGGCGGGGTCAAGGCGTGGCTGGTGGAGGATTACGCGGTGCCCATCGTCAGCCTGGAGCTGGCGTTTCGCGGCGGCGCGACGCAGGACCCCAAGGGGCGCGGCGGCGCGACCAACATCTTGTCCGGCCTGCTCGACGAGGGCGCCGGCGATCTCGACAGCCAGGCCTTCCACCGCGCGCTCGACGAAAAGGCCATCGAGATCGGTTTCCACGCCGATTCCGACAAGGTCGGCGGGCGGATGCGCACGCTCTCCAAGCATCTCGACCGCGCCGGCGCCCTGCTGGCGCTGGCCCTTAACGCGCCGCGCTTCGACGAGGAGCCGTTCGAGCGCGTGCGTGAACAGATGAAGGCGCATCTGCGCCACGAGAGCAACGACCCCGGCACGCTCGCCTGGCGCGGGTTTCGCGCCCGTGTTTTCGCCGGCCACGCTTACGCGAATCCCCCCGACGGCGCGCCCGAGACCATCGACGCGCTGGAGCGGGCCGACATGGGGCGGCTACACCAGCGGCTGATGGGGCGCGACCAGCTCTATGTCGGCGTGGTTGGCGCCATCGACGCCGAGCGGGCCGGGCGCCTGCTCGACGAGGCCTTCTCGCATCTGCCGGCCAAGGCTGCGCTAGATCCCATCGGCCCGGCGCCATTCCTCGGCCTCGGGGCTGAGGAGGTGATTGACCTCGACGTGCCGCAGACGACGATCCGCTTCGGCCGCCCCGGCCCCTCGCGCCAGGACGAGAATTACGCCGCCGGCTTCGTGCTCGCCCATATCCTGGGCGGCGGCACCGGCCTGTCGTCGCGGCTGTTCCGCGAAGTGCGCGAAAAGCGCGGCCTCGCCTACACCGCCTTCGCCGGGCTGGCGACGCAGGATCACGCCAATTACCTCACCGGCGGCACCACGACCAAGAACGAGCGCGCGCGGGAGTCGCTCGACGTGATTCGCGGCGAGATCCTCGACATGGCTAACAACGCCGTGACCGAGGAGGAATTGGAGAAGGGCAAGCGCTATCTCATCGGCTCCTATCCGCTGCGCTTCGACACCTCCTCCAAAATCGCCGGGCAGCTCGTGCAGATGCAGCTCGACGGCTACGGCCGCGAGTGGCTGGTGGAGCGCAACGAACGCATCCGCGCCGTGACGATGGCCGACGCCAAGCGCGCGGCGCAGGCGATGTTCGGCGACGGCGCGTTGAGCGTGGTGATGGTGGGGCGGCCGGTGGGGTAGAACGCAGCCACGGGACCCCGGCTGGAGTGGCGAGACCCAAGCTGGTCTCGCGGCGAGTGTCTATCACTACGCCGCCGATGGGATCGTCTGACGGCCACTTTTTTCGGCCACGCAAAGCCAACGCCAGCCGGAGGCGAGATAGCGCGTGTCACCCGTCAGCCTGCGCCAAAGCTGACGAGAACTCACCCGAACTCAGCGCCCATCCCCTCCATCAACGCGCGGAAATTGGGGAAGCTGGTGGCGATGGTCGCCGCGTCGTCGACCGCCATCGGCCGTTCGCTGGCGAGGCCCAGCACCAGGAAGCTCATGGCGATGCGGTGATCGAGATGCGTCTCGACTACGCCGCCGCCTCCGACCGCGCCGCCCTCGACGATGAGGTCGTCGCCGACGATCTCATGGGCGGCGCCGGCCGCCGCCAACCCCGCCGCCACCGCCGCCAGCCGGTCGCTCTCCTTGACCCGCAATTCGTGCAGGCCCCGCATATGCGTGCGGCCCTTGGCGAAGGCGGCGGCGACCGCCAGGATCGGATATTCGTCGATCATCGACGGCGCCCGCGCCGCCGGCACGTCGACGCCGACGAGGTCGCTGGCGCGCACTCTCAGATCCGCCACCCGCTCGCCGCCCTCGTCGCGTTCGTCGAGCCTCTCGATGCGCGCCCCCATTTCAAGGAGCGTCGTCAGCAGCCCGCTGCGCAGCGGGTTCGTCATGACGCCCTCGACGACGATGTCCGAGCCCGGGACGATGAGCGCCGCCACGATGGGGAACGCTGCCGAGGACGGGTCTGCTGGCACATGCACGGGCGCCGGCCTCAAAGTCGGCTGGCCGACGAGATCGACGCGCCGCCC
>JAGWRL010000048.1 GCA_028876585.1 Pseudomonadota bacterium
AAGCTCTATTCGGAATTGGGCAAGGCGCGCGAGATCAAGCAGGCGCGGGCAAAGCACGGCCACGCGACGCAACTCGTCGTCGCCGGCTGCGTCGCCCAGGCCGAGGGGCGCGAGATCCTGCGCCGGCAGAGCGCGGTCGACGTCGTCGTCGGGCCGCAGAATTACCATCGCCTGCCCGAGCTTTTGCGCGCCAGGGGGCCGGTGGTCGACACCGAATTCGCGGTCGAGGACAAGTTCGAGCGCCTGCCGGCGCCGAGCCCGGCGCAGGTGCGCGCGCGCGGCGTCTCCGCCTTCGTCACCGTGCAGGAGGGCTGCGACAAGTTCTGCTCCTTCTGCGTCGTGCCCTATACGCGTGGGCCCGAGGTCTCGCGCCCCGCCGGGCGGATTCTGGACGAGATCGCGCGGCTGGCGGCGGCGGGGGCGCGCGAGTTCACGCTGATCGGGCAGAACGTCAACGCCTATCGCGACGCAGAGGGGACGGGCCTGGCCGGCCTGTTGCGCCGGGCGGCCGCGCTTCCGGGCGTACTGCGGCTGCGCTACGCCACCTCGCACCCCAACGACATGGACGAGGCGCTGATCGCCGCTCACGGCGATCTGCCGGCGCTCGCGCCTTATCTACATTTGCCGGTGCAATCGGGGTCCGACCGCATCCTGGCGGCGATGAACCGGCGCCACGACGTCGCCGCCTATCTCGATATTGTCGCGCGCGTGCGCCGGGCGCGGCCGGACATCGCCTTTTCCTCCGATTTCATCGTCGGCTTCCCCTCCGAGACGCAGGCGGATTTCGCCGCGACGCTGGCGCTGGTCAGCGAAGTCGGCTTCGCCTCCGCCTTTGCATTCAAATATTCGCCGCGGCCCGGCACGCCGGCGGCCGAGGCGGCCGATCAGGTTCCCGCCGCGGTGATGGAGGAGCGGCTGGCGCGCCTGCTCGAACTGATCGAAAGCCAGCGCCAGGCGTTCAACCGGGCCAGCGTCGGGCGGCGTTTCGGCGTCGTTTTCGACAAGCCCGGCCGGCACGAGGGTCAAATCGGCGGCCGCTCGCCCTATATGCAGGCCGTGCATGCCGACGCGAGCCCGGACGCGATCGGGCGGATGATGCAGGTGGAGATCGTCGACGTCGGGCCGAATTCGCTGCAAGGCCGGCTCGTCGCGGCTGAGGAGAGGAGCGAGGATTGAAGAGCCCGGAGCCGTCGCTGGCGAAAGTGGCGCCGTTCAAGCGCGAGGCCGACAAGGCCGCCCCTTTCGAGGTCGCGCTCGCCTTCGACGACAACCGGCTGGTCTCGCTGGTGTTCGGGCAATACGACCAGAACCTGACGCTGCTGGAGCGCCGGCTCGGCGTCTCGACCCATGTCAACGGCAACCAGGTGATGATCCGCGGCCGGCGCGAGGCCTGCGAGCAGGCGCGCAAGGTGTTGCAGACGCTCTATCAGCGCGCCCGGCTCGGGCAATCGGCCGAGGAGGGCGACGTCGAGGGCGCGCTGGAGGAATCGGCCTATCAGAACACGCTGTTCCCGGCCGAGGTCGAAAGCCCGCTCGACGCCTTCGGCGAATTGCGCACCCGCCGGCGCGGCATCGTGCGCGCCCGCAACGCCGCGCAGGACCGCTATCTGCGGCTGCTGCGCCAGCACGAACTGGTGTTCGCCGAAGGCCCGGCCGGCACCGGCAAGACGTGGCTGGCCGTCGGCCATGCGGTGTCGCTGCTGGAGCAGGGGGCGGTCGAGCGGCTCATCCTGTCGCGCCCGGCGGTGGAGGCGGGCGAGCGGCTTGGCTTCCTGCCCGGCGACATGAAGGACAAGGTCGATCCCTATCTGCGCCCGATCTATGATGCGCTTTACGATTTCATGGACGGGCGCATGGTCGAGCGCGGCCTCGCCACCGGCATGATCGAGATCGCGCCGCTCGCCTTCATGCGCGGCCGCACGCTGGCCAAGGCGGCGATCCTGCTCGACGAGGCGCAGAACGCCACCGCGATGCAGATGAAGATGTTCCTGACCCGGCTCGGCGAAGGCTCGCGCATGATGGTCAACGGCGACCCGACGCAGATCGACCTCGCCCCCGGCCAGACCTCCGGCCTCGGCCAGGCGGTGGAGTTGCTGCGCGGGCTCGACCGCGTCGGCCATGTCCGCTTCGCCCACGGCGACGTGGTGCGCCACGATCTCGTGCGTCAAATCGTCGAGGCCTACGAGAGCGCCCCGGCGAAGGCGCCGGTCCGAGGCTGAGCATGACCCCGCGCATCGAATTCGTCGAAACCGAGCCGCGCTGGCGTCGCGCCCTGCCGGCGCGCAAGCTCGCGCGCGAGGCGGTGGCGGCGGCGGCGCAGGAATCCGGGCTGAAATGCGCGCGCGGCGCGGAAATGACGATCCATCTCGTCGACGACGCGCGCATCCGCGAATTGAACAAGACCTGGCGCGGCAAGGACGCGCCCACCAACGTGCTGTCCTTCCCCGCCGCGCCCGCCGCGCGGGTGGCGCGCGCCAAATTGCTCGGCGACGTGTTCGTGGCGCTGCAAACGCTGGAGCGCGAGGCGGCCGACGAGGGCAAGCCGCTGGCCGACCATTATCGCCATCTGGCGCTGCATGGGTTTTTGCACCTGATCGGCTTCGATCACGAAACGCCTGTGGAGGCCGAGGCGATGGAGGCCTTGGAGACGCGCGCGCTGGCGCGGCTCGGAATCGCCGACCCCTATGCCGGAACGGAGCTGGCGGCGCCATGAGCGACGCGTCGCGCCCCGCCGAGACGAGCCTGTTCGAGCGGCTGCGCGGCCTGCTCGGCCTCAATCCCGGCTCGGTGCGCGACGACATCGAGGAAGCGCTGGAGGATTCCAGCGGCGGGGCCGATTTTTCGCCCAAGGAGCGGGCGATCCTCAAGAACGTGCTGGCGCTGCACGACGTGCGGGTGGCCGACGTCATGGCGCCGCGCGCCGACGTGATCGCGCTGCCGCTCGACGCCAGCGTCGCCGAGGCTTTGTCGACCTTCCGCACCGCCGGCCATTCGCGGCTGCCGATCTATCACGAGACGCTCGACGACCCGCGCGGCATGATCCACATCCGCGATTTCCTCGATTTTCTCGCCGCCCATCCCGCCTTCGGGCTGGTCGCCGGCGACCCCGGCGCGGCCGCCGCGCCGCAAAAATTCGACATGGCGACGCCGCTGTCGGCGACGCCGCTGGTGCGCCCGGTGCTGTTCGCGCCGCCCTCGATGCCGGCGCTCGACCTGCTGGCGCGGATGCAGGCGAGCCACGTCCATATCGCGCTGGTGATCGACGAATACGGCGGGACCGACGGGCTGGTGTCGATGGAGGACATCGTCGAGACCATCGTCGGCAACATCGAGGACGAGCACGACGAGGCCGCGGGCGAGCAGATTTCGCGCGGCGCGGACGGGAAATTCACCGTCGAGGCGCGCGCGCCGCTCGATGAGGTGGCGAAAGCCGTCGGATTCGACGTGACCGAGCTGGAGCAGGCCGAGGACGTCGATACGATCGGCGGGCTGGTGGCCGCGTTCGCGGGACGGGTGCCGGCGCGCGGCGAGATCGTCGCCGGGCCGGACGGGTTCGAGTTCGAGGTGCTCGACGCCGATCCGCGCCGGCTGAAGCGGGTGCGCATCCATCCGCCCGCCCCGGCCGGGTCTGCGGCGCCGAAAACGCCGGCCGTCTCGGGGGAAATGACTTGAACCGCGGCCTGTCCCGCCGTCATGGTCGCCGGAGCGATTCGGCGAGGGACGGACGGCTTTGACGGCTTCAGCATCGGCGGCGCAGGAAAATCCCCTCGAGGCGCTGGCGGGCGCGGTTATTCTCTCGCACGGCTGGACGCGGCGGCTGATCGCGCTGACGGCGGGGGCGGTCGGCGCTCTGGCTCTGTCGCCGTTCGATTTCGCCCTCGCGATGATCGTGCCGATGAGCGTCGCCGTCTGGCTGATCGACGGCGCGGCGGAGGCCGCCTCCAGCGGCGCGACGGGTTTCGCGACGCTGAGGGCGGCGTTCGCGATCGGCTGGTGGTGGGGTTTCGGCTATTTTCTGGCGGGCCTGTGGTGGCTCGGCGCGGCCTTTCTGGTCGACGCCGACCAGTTCCTGTGGGCCTTGCCACTCGGCGTCGTCGGCCTGCCGCTCGTGCTGGCGCTGTTTCCCGCGCTCGGCTTCGCGCTCGCCCGCGCGATCTGGCCGACCGGCGCGTGGCGGCCGCTGGCGCTCGGCGTCGGCCTGTCGGCGTCGGAATTCCTGCGCGCCAATATCCTCAGCGGGTTTCCGTGGAATGAATATGGCATGGCGCTGGGCGCGCATCTGTGGCCGGCGCAGGCGGCGGCCTGGGTCGGGCTGCACGGGCTGACGCTGATCGCCGTCGTGCTGTGCGCGACCCCGGCGACGCTGCGGCTGCGGCCGATCCTGCTCGCCGGGCTCGGCGCGGTTCTGCTGCTGGGGTTTGGCGCAAGCCGGCTCGACGGGCCGGCGCCGGCTCCGGTCCAGGGGCCGAAATTGCGGCTGATCCAGCCCAATGTGGCGCAAGGCGCGGATTTTTCCGCCGCCAACGGCGGTGCGATCCTTAGCCTCTATCTCAAGCTGTCGGACCGCGCGACCTCGCCGGAGCGCAACGGAATCGCCGACGTGACGCATCTGTTCTGGCCGGAATCGGCGTTCCCGTTCATCCTGACGCGCGATCGCGGCGCGATGGCGCGGATCGTCGATTTCCTGCGCGGCGGCGCGGTGCTGGTCACCGGCGCGGCGCGGGCGGAGGAGGAGGGCGGCAAGACCCGATATTACAATTCGATGCTGGCGCTGGACCGCAGTGGGCTGGCGACCGGGCGCTACGACAAGCGCCGGCTGGTGCCGTTTGGCGAATATCTGCCGCTGCGCGCTGTGTTCGACTGGCTGCACGTATCGCAGTTCGTGCATGTGCCCGGCGGTTTCGATCCCGGCGTCGGTTCGGGAACGCTCAGCCTGCGCGGCCTGCCGGACGCCCTCGCCATGGTGTGCTATGAGGCGATCTTCCCCAACGAGGGCCGCGCGCGCGCCGGCGCAACGGCGCATGTCGGCTATATCCTCAACCTCACCGACGACGCCTGGTTCGGCCTCACCGCCGGGCCGCATCAGCATTTCGCGCAGGCGCGATTGCGCGCCATCGAACTGGGATTGCCGATGTTGCGCGTCGCAAACACGGGCATTTCCGCCATCATCGACGCGCAGGGCCGGGTGATCGACCCGCGACCGCTCGGGGTGGAGGCGGTGATCGACGGCGTGCTGCCGGGCGCCTTGCCGCCGACATGGCAGGCGCGCTGGGGGGCGGCGAGCTTCCTCGCCCTGACGGCGCTCGCTTTGGCTCTCTGCTTGATGCGGCGCCGGAATTCCGTCGGTTGATGCGCAAAAATATGATAAAGTTAACGATTTTGAAATAACCCGACGATCGTGCACAAAAATTTGGCGGCGATCCGCCGCCGCAAAGTTGCGCGGCCCGCTACTATGGGCTAAAGGCTGACATGTTTACCTAAGGTAAGTCGATGGCGGGTCTCCACGCTCGGGAATTGAATTTCAGATGATCAAGACCCCAAACCCGATCGACCGGCACGTCGGCGCGCGGGTTCGGATGCGCCGGCTGATGGTCGGGTTGAGTCAGAGCAAATTGGCCAGCGCGCTCGACGTGACGTTTCAGCAGGTGCAGAAATACGAGAAGGGCGCCAACCGCATCGGCGCCAGCCGGTTGCAGCAGCTTGCGCGCGTGCTAGAAGTGCCGCCGTCGTTCTTTTTCGAGGGCGCCCCGGCGAGCGCCGCGCCCGGTCTGGGCTTCAACGAAGACCCCGGCAACACCTATGTCGTTGATTTTCTTTCCACCGCCGAAGGATTGCAGTTGAACCGGGCGTTTTCCGCGATCAAGGACCCCAAGCTGCGCAAGACCGTGCTGGACCTGGTCGAGCGCATCGCCAACACGGCGGAGCCGGCGCCGCGCCCGATCGACGGCCTCGGCTGACCGCTCAATTCCTCATCTTGACCCCGACCGGCGCGGCTGTCAGAAGCGGGCCGGATTTTTTCTCTTGAGCGCGGGCCGCCGCGCGAGTTGCTGGAGACCTTCGGGATGGCGCGTCAATCATACCAGTTCACCAGCGAGTCGGTGTCCGAAGGGCATCCCGACAAGCTGTGCGACCGCATTTCCGACGAAGTCGTCGATCTGTTCTTCCGCGAGGGCGCGGCGGCGGGGCTGAGCCCGTGGGAAATCCGCGCCGCCTGCGAGACGCTCGCCACCACCAACCGCATCGTGATCGCCGGCGAGACGCGCGGGCCGCGCCATGTCACCAAGGACTGGATCGCCCATGTCGCGCGCATGGCGGTCAAGGACATCGGCTACGAGCAGGACGGCTTCCACTGGGAGAAGGCGCAAGTCGAGGTGCTGCTGCACCCGCAGTCCGCCGACATCGCGCAAGGGGTGGACGCCCACCAGCCCGGCGCCAACAAGGAAGAGGGCGCGGGCGACCAGGGCATCATGTTCGGCTACGCTTGCAACGAGACGCCCGCGCTGATGCCGGCGCCGATCTATTACGCCCACAAGATCCTCGAAGATCTCGCCCATGCGCGCAAGTCCGGCAAAGGCCCGGCGGCCAAGCTCGGCCCCGACGCCAAGAGCCAGGTGACGGTGCGCTACCAGAACGGCAAGCCGGTCGGCGTGACGCAGATCGTCGTCTCGCACCAGCATGTGGTCGAGGATCTGTCGTCGAACCAGGTGCGCGAGATCGTCGAGCCGTTCGTCGCGGCGGCGCTGCCGAAGGGCTGGATCGGCCGGGATACGGTCTGGCACGTCAACCCGACCGGCAAGTTCTTCATCGGTGGCCCCGACGGCGACGCCGGCCTGACGGGACGCAAGATTATCGTCGACACCTACGGCGGCGCGGCTCCGCACGGCGGCGGCGCGTTCTCCGGCAAGGATTCGACCAAGGTCGACCGCTCGGCCGCTTACGCCGCGCGCTATCTGGCCAAAAACGTCGTCGCGGCCGGCCTGGCCGATCGCTGCACGCTGCAACTGTCCTACGCCATCGGCGTCGCGCGGCCGTTGTCGATCTACGCCGACCTGCACGGCACGGGGAAGGTTGACGAGGCCAAGCTCGAAGCGGCGCTGATGGAGGTGATGAACCTCACCCCGCGCGGCATCCGCCAGCACCTGCAGCTCAACCGGCCGATCTACGCCCGCACCTCGGCCTATGGCCATTTCGGCCGCGCGCCGGATGCGGACGGCGGTTTCTCGTGGGAGAAGACCGATCTCGCCGACAAGCTCAAAGGCCTCGCCTGAGATCTTGACGGAGCCAACGCGGCGCGCGCTCTACGGGCGCGCCAAAGGCAAGAAGCTGCGCGCGCATCAGTCGGATCTGATGCGCGACCTGCTGCCGGGCGTCCGCGTCGATCTCGCGGCGCTAAAGGTCGGCCGCCTGTTTGAACCCGGCC
>JAGWRL010000049.1 GCA_028876585.1 Pseudomonadota bacterium
ATAGTTGCCAACGACAACTATGCTCCGGTGGCCCTCGCCGCGTAATGCGGTGATGGTACTGGGAATCAAGTCCTAGGGGTTTGCACCTTTAGGCGGGGTCCGGAGGCGCCTGGCAACAGAAGCCTCCACTTCATCCCCTTGATCTCAGCGCTTCATCGCCACTTCGACGTGATTGACGTTGGTTCCCTTCGCATTGAGCGTCACGTCGAACAGTTTGCCGTTGGTGACGCGGATCGCGATGTTGGCGGTGAAGCCCGGCGCGGTGGTCTGCGCGGTGATCAGATCGGGGCGGATGGAGCCGGTAATGTTGCCGGAGGCGTCGCGCGAGGTCTCGGTCCAGGTGCCGCGCAGCGCCTGACCGTCGGTGTAAAGCTCGGCGCGAAAATCGACGCGGTAGCTGTCGCTGGCGCACACCAGCGTCAGCGTCATTGCGATGCCGTCGGGCTGCGGCGAGTTGAGCGACTTGCAGATCAGCGATTCCGACTTGCCGTGCACGTCGGAGACGCGCCCCACGCCTTTCCAGGCGCCGCCGAATTCGGCGAACGGACCGGCGGCGAGCGCCCCGCTCGCGCCGAGCATGGCGATAAGGCCAAGCGAAACAGACTTCGAGGACATAAGACGCATGGAGAATTCTCCGGGTTGCTGTTCAATCAGGACTTCGTCGGCGCGAAACGGCGGCCCCGCAGCCGCACCTCCCATTGCATGAAAACCGTCATCATCGGCCGCAGGATCGTGAGGTCGGCGACCAGCGCCGCGAACATCGCGAAGGCGCTGAGCCAACCGAAAGTTTTCAGCATCGGCAGGTTCGAGAACGCGGTCGCCGCCAGGCCGAACACCAGCACGACCGAGGTGAGGATCAAAGCCGGCCCGACCAGCACCGTCGCCCGCCGCACCCCGACCGCCGGATCGGGGTCCTTGCCGACCTCGCGCCACAGCCGGTTGAGGAAATGGATGGTCGCGCTCAGGCCGAGCCCGAACGAGATCGTCAGCGCGATCACGCTGGCGAATTGCAGCCCGGCGCCCAACAGCCACAGCAGCCCGCCCGCCGCCACGACCGGGAAAACGCCGGTGACGACCGTCACCAGCGTCACCGGCGCCGAGCGGAAGGCCAGCCCGATGAAGATGGCGACCACGCCGAATTCGAGCGTCAGCCCCTGTCCCAGTTTGGCGATCATGCCGGCGCTGTTGCGCGCGGCGATCACGGCCAGCCCGGTCACGACGATCCCATAATCGGGATGCGCGCGCCGCACCGCGTCGAGGCCGCGGTCGAGCTTGTTGATCACCGGCAGCAGTTCGCTGGCGTCCTTGTCGGGAATGCGGCCGGCGACCAGTTCGGAGCGCCCGTCGGCGGCCAGGAAGCGCCGGGTGAGGAATTTCGGCAGGATGTCGACATAGGATTTCATCTCGGCGACGTCGGTCTCGCCGAGCTTGTCGCGCAGCCAGTTGCGCAACGTCTGCATCGACCAGACATTGCCGAGCCCGGCCTGCGTTTCGACGATTTTATGCACCTGCGCCAGCACGTCGAGCGTCTGCGGCGAATAGACGCCCTCGCCGGGCGGGAAGGTGATCATCACATCGACCGGATTGGCGCCGGCGAGCTTGGCGTCGATCCGGTTGATCGCCTCGATCGCATGTTCGCGGTCAGGCGCCTGATCGGCCAGCCGATAACGCGGCTTGAGATCGAAATAGGCCAGGCTCAGCACGATCAGCACGGCGAGCGCGCAGAGGCTCGCCAGCCCGGGCCGGCGCGTCATGCGGTCGGCGATCCAGTCGCAGAAGGCGCGCAGCGCGTTGACGCCGGTGTCGACGTGGGAAAGGCTCGCCACCCGCGTTCCCGTCGGCGCGATCAACATGCCGAGCGCCGGCAGCACCGTCAGCACCGTGACCAGCGCGACGCCCATGCCGATGACGCCGGCGAGGCCAAACGCGCGGATCATGTCGGAATCCGACAGCCGCAGCGCCATGAACGACAAGGCGCCCGTCGCATGGGTCAGCACGCAGGCGGGGCCTACGGTGTAGATCGCCGAGCGGAACGCGCGGGCGCGGTCGTCGCCCTGGATCAGCCGGTCGCGCGCGGCGAAGGTGAGCTGCATCGAATCGGAAAAGCTGATCACCATGATGAGCGGCGTCATCACGTTCAAGAACATGTTGAGCTTGAGGCCGAGCCAGCCGATCGCGCCGAGCGCCAGCACGATCGCCAGCAGCGGCGGCGCGGTGGCGATGACGAGGAACGACAGCCGGCGGAAGAACAGGATCGCCACCAGGCAACCCAGCGCAAAGCCGACCGCGTTATAGTCGATGCGGTCGCGTTCGACCGCCTGGCGGATCTGCAACTGCATGATCGGCACGCCGGAAAGCTGCGCGTCGAGGCCGACGCCGCGCAGATCCTCGTCCAAAGTCTTGCGGATTTCGCCCACCACCGAAGCGAGCCTGCCGCCGAGCGTCGCCGCCGGATCGAGCGACATCACCACCAGCGTCAGCGCGCCGTCCTCGGACAGAAGTTTGCCGCGGATCAGGTCGTTGTCCTTCAGCCGCCGCACCAGCGCGTCATAGGCCGGCCCTTTCGGCAGATCCTCGGGGAAAACCGGCTGCGGCAGGCCGCCCTGGGCGGCGGGCTGGCGGGCGGAGAAGATCGAGACCAGGCCCCTGTCGCCGTCGACCAGTTGCAAATCCGTCACCAGCCGGCGCATCGCCTCGATCTGCGCGCGGCCCAGCAGGTCCTTGCCTTCGATGACGACCAGCACGTCGTATTCGTTCGACGGGAAGGTTTTGGCCTCCTGCTCGAACTGCTTGAACTCCGGCGTCTCGGCGCGGAACAATTCGCTCAAGGAATCGTCGACCTTGAGCCGGGCGATCCCCAGCGCCGCGCCGATCACCAGCAGCGCCAGCGCGATCAGCGTCAGGATCGGCGCGCGCAGGCCGATCAGCCCGAGCCGTTCGGCGCCGAAAGCGATGTTGAGCCGTTCGCTGGTCGGCTCCGCTCCGTTGTCGGGCCGACTTGCTTGGCCGCCAGTGTCGGTTCGCGCGTCGAACAGTCCCATACCCCAACGCCTCGCCGCCGCTTGGTCCGGGCGAACGCGGGCGCCCGACCTTCGCCGCGAACCATGTTAGCACGCGTCACCGGCGTGCCGGTGGTTACGTCAAAATCGCGCCCGAAGAAAGGGGCGCGCGGTCGGGCGCGCTCGCACGTTTGCAACCTTTCCGACCAAAAGCAGCGCACATTTGTGTGAGAGTGGAAGACCTTATCCCGGGGCCGGAGTTGCCCGCCGCGCCATTCCTGCCTATAAGGCGGCCCTCACGAGGGACCGCCGAAACGGGCGGGAGGGGGTCCTTGTCATTTTTGACCGCAAATGCGCAAGCGGCAAGCGGGCGCGGCGGTCACTACCGGTGTCGAGGCTCGTAAATGCGCATTCCCTTTCATAAGGAATTGAAAATCGGCGGCTATATTCTCAAGCAGAAGCTGCTGGGGAATAAGCACTATCCGCTGGTGTTGATGCTGGAGCCGCTGTTCCGCTGCAACCTCGCCTGCGCCGGCTGCGGCAAGATCGATTATCCCGCGCCGATCCTCAACCAGCGCCTGAGCGTGCAGGAATGCCTCGACGCCGTCGATCAATGCGGCGCGCCGGTCGTCGCCATCCCCGGCGGCGAGCCGCTGATCCACAAGGAGATCGGCGAGATCGTCGCGGGCATCGTCGCGCGCAGGAAATTCGTCTCGCTGTGCACCAATGCGCTGCTGCTCGAAAAGAAGCTGCACCTGCTCACACCGTCGCCCTATCTCACCATCACCGTCCATCTCGACGGCATGAAGGAGCAGCACGACCGCGCCGTCAGCCAGGACGGCGTGTTCGAGATCGCGGTGCAGGCGATCAAGGCGGCCAAGGCGGCCGGCCACAACGTCAACGTCAACGCCACCATCTTCGACAACCAGACCGCCGAGGAGATCGCCGGCTTCCTCGATCTCGCCCGCGATCTGCGCGTCGGCGTGTCGATCTCGCCGGGCTACGCCTACGAGCGCGCGCCCGACCAGCAGCATTTCCTCAACCGCCGCAACACCAAGGAACTGTTCCGCCGCGTGTTCGCGCTCGGCCGGGGCCGCAAGTGGACGATCGAGCATTCGCCGCTCTATCTCGACTTCCTCGCCGGCAATCAGGAATATCTGTGCACCCCCTGGGGCATGCCGACGCGCAATGTGTTCGGCTGGCAGAAGCCCTGCTATCTCGTCGGCGAGGGCTTCGTCTCCTCCTACAAGGAGCTGGTGGAGACGACCGACTGGAACAGCTACGGCACCGGCCGCTACGAGAAATGCGCCAACTGCATGGCCCATTGCGGCTACGAGCCGACCGCGGCCGATCACGCCCTGCGCAACCCGCTCAAGGCGGCGATGGTCGCTCTGCTAGGTCCGCGCACCACGGGGCCGATGGCGCCGGAGATCGCGCTCGCCAACCAGCGCCCGGCCGACTACGTGCATACGCGCCACGTCGACAACATGCTGGCCAAGCTGGAGGCGGAGACGCACGCCGCCCCGCCCGCCCGCGCGCGTCGCTCAGCTCCGGCGGCGGAGTGAAGCGGCCCGCCCGGCCGCCCCTCGTCTCCGATTCCAACCGAACCAGGAGCTAACGCTCAATCATGCTGACGAAATTCATCAGCAGGATCGTCGATCTCTGTCTGCGTTTTCCACGTAGCGTCGTCATCGCCGGCCTCCTGCTCGCGCTCGCTGGGAGCGTCTACACCGCCACCCATTTCGCCATCACCTCCGACATCGATTCGCTGCTGTCGAAGGACCTGCCGTGGCGCCAGCGCGGCATCGCGTTCGAAAACGCGTTCCGGCGGTTCGAGATCGTCAACGTCGTCGTCGACGCGCCGACGCCGGAGCTGGCGGCGGCGGCGACCGAGGCGCTGACGGGGGCGTTCAAACAGGACACGACGCATTTCAAATCGGTCACCAATTCGAGCGCGGCCGATTTCTTCAGCCGCAACGGCCTGCTGTTCCTGCCCGAGGATCAGCTCAAGCAGAGCCTGGACGGGTTGAAGCAGGGCGAAGCGCTGATCTCCGATCTCGGCCAGGACCCGAGCCTGCGCGGCCTGGTGTCGGCGGCCGAGGACACCCTGATCGGCGTCAACCAGCATAAGCTCGAACTCGACGCCACGGCGCCGGTGTTCGGCAAGGTGGCGCAGACGATGCAGGAGGTGCTCGCGGGCAAGCCGGCGAGCTTCTCGTGGCGCGCGCTGATGACGGGCCATCCGCCGTCCTCGCTGGAATTGCGCGGCTTCATCGAAGTGCGCCCGGTGCTCGACTTCAAGTCGGTCGAGCCGGGCCATGCGGCGACGCAGGCGTTGCGCGCGATCGCCGCCAAAGTCGCGCCCGCCTATCAGGCGCGCGTGCGCCTCACCGGCCCGGTCGCGATGGCCGACGAGGAATTCGCCACCATCAAGGAAAACGCCGCCCTCAACGGCTCGATCACCTTCGCCATCGTGCTGCTGATCTTGTGGCTGGCGCTGCGCTCGTTCAAGCTGATGTTCGCAGTGTTCGTCAATCTGCTGGTCGGCCTGCCGATCACCGCCGCGGTCGGCCTGCTGCTGGTCGGCACGTTCAACCTGATCTCGGTCTATTTCGCGGTGCTGTTCGTCGGCATCGGCATCGATTTCTCGATCCAGTACAGCGTGCGTTATCGCGCCGAGCGGCACGAGATCCCCGACCTGCGCGAGGCGATCCGCGCGGCGGGACATTATGTCGCGGCGCCGCTGACGCTGGCGGGCGTGGCGACCGCGCTCGGCTTCTTCTCGTTCCTGCCCACCCATTACAAGGGCGTGTCGGAACTCGGCGTCATCGCCGGCTGCGGCATGCTGATCGCCTACGCCAGCAGCGTAACGGTGCTGCCGGCGCTGATCTCGCTGCTCAATCCCAAGGGCGAGCCGGAGCCGCTCGGCTACACCGCTTTGGCGCCGCTCGACGCGTTCCTCGACCGCAACCGCATGGCTGTGCTCTATGGCGTGATCGGAACGGTCGTGGTGCTGCTGCCGGCGCTGTTCTGGCTGCGGTTCGACTTCAACCCGATCAACCTGCGCAATCCGCACACCGAATCGATCGCCACCTATCTCGACCTGAAGCGCGACCCCGCGACCAACCTCAACGCGCTCGAAGTGCTGGCCCCCAATCTCGACGCCGCCAACGCCATCGCCGCCAAAGTGGCGAAGCTGCCGGAAGTGTCGCGCGCCACGACGCTGTCGTTCTTCATTCCGCCCGATCAGGACAAGCGCCTGCCCGAGATCGCGCAGGCCGCCAAGGCGCTGGCCGGCGCGTTCGATCCCGCCCACGCGCTGGCGCCGCCGACCGACAAGGAGAACGTCGAGGCGCTGAGCGAGCTCGCCTCCCGGCTGGAGGATTCCGCCAAGGAGAACCCCGGCCCCGGCGCGCAGGCGGCGAAATCGCTCGCCGCCGCGCTCGCCAGCCTCGCCAAGGCCGACGTCAAAGTGCGCGAGAGCGCCGACGAGGTGTTCGTCGCGCCGCTGAAGCGCGATCTCGCCGCGCTCAAGGCGGCGTTGTCGGGCGAAAAAGTCACGCGCGACAATCTGCCCAAAGACCTCGTCGCCGACTGGGTCGCCGCCGACGGCCGCGCCCGCGTCTCGATCGCGCCGAGCGCCGATCCCAACGACAACGACGCCATGCGCAAATTCGCCAAGGCGGTGCTCGCCGTCGAGCCGGACGTGACGCAAGGCCCGGTGACGATCCTGGAGGCGAGCGACACCGTGCTCAACGCCTTCATCGAAGCGGGCGTGCTGGCGCTGGCCTCGATCGCGTTGTTGTTGTGGCTGGTGCTCGGCCGGCTGTCGGACATGCTGATGACGCTGATTCCGCTCAGCATGGCGGCCGTGGTGACGATGGAAATCTGCGCGCTGATCGGCTGGCCGCTCAATTTCGCCAATATTATCGCGTTCCCTTTGCTGCTGGGCGTGGGCGTCGCGTTCAAGATCTACTACATCATGGCCTGGCGCGACGGGGTGACCAATCTGTTGCAGACCAGCCTGACGCGGGCGGTGATCTATAGCGCGATGACGACGGCGGTGGCGTTCGGCAGCCTGATGTTTTCCTCCCATCCGGGCACGGCGAGCATGGGGCGGCTGTTGGCGCTGTCGCTGATCACGACTTTGTGCGCGGCGGTGTTGTTTCAACCGATCCTGATGGGCAAACCGCGTCAGGCGGAGCCCGGTTCGCATTAACATCGACGTCGGGGAGGATTGAGCGATGAAGGCCATTTTGACGGCTATGGCGCTGATTTGCGCGAGCGCGGCGGCGCAGGCGGCCACTTCCGGCAGCAAGGAGGAGCAGGCGGCCTGCCGTCCCGACGTGCGGAAGTTTTGCAGCCACGTCAGCAAGGGCGACGACGCGAAATACAAAGAGTGTTTGCAGGCGCATTTCTCGGAATTGTCGCAAAAGTGCCAACAAGTCTTGATGAAGCATCAAAATCAGCAGTAAAGCGACTGGGCCGGGAAACGAAATTCTCGCCCGATCCGACTTGTTCCGGGCCGTGTGCGGCCGGCGCCGCGTCGAGCTCAACCCTTCAGGAGACCTTTATGAATTCTCGCGCATCCGCCTTGATCTGGTTTGTTCTGGCGGCGACGCCGGCGCTGGCCGAAGAACCGTACAAGTACAGCGACTCGCAGAAGGACGCCTGCATGCCGGACGTGCGCAGATTCTGCAAAGACGTGCATCCGCCCAAGGGCGCCGACGAGTTGACCGTGCAGACGATGTTTCAGGCCTGCCTCAACAAACACCGCGACAACGCGCAGCCCGACCACCTTTCAAAAAAATGCCTCGACCTGTTCACAGAATACGGCCGCTGACGAACGCCGGCCCGTCGGCGGACGGGCCGTCCCTTTCTCGGAGTGCGTAAGCGATGAAACTGATCTCAGCCCTTGCCCTCGCCTTGTTCTTCGCCGCGGCGACATTCGCCCGCGCCGACACGCCCACCGTCTCCGGATTCTGGGAAGCCAAGGACGACGACGGCTTCACCACCGCCTGGTTCCTGTTCAGCGAAAAGGACGGCGTCTATTCGGCCCGGCTGGTCAAAGGGTTCCGGAAAGCCGGCGACACCAGCAAGCTCGAAACGATCTGCCACAAATGCCCCGGCGAAAAGAAAGACGCCCGCATCATGGGCCTGACGCTGTTCTACGGCATGAAGCGCGACGGCCTTCATTATGACGACGGCAGCGTGCTCGATCCGCGCGACGGCTCCGTCTACCACGCGCTGATGAACCTGAGCGAGGACGGCAAGGAGTTGGAGGTGCGCGGCTATCTCGGCATCAAGATGCTGGGCAAGTCGCAGACCTGGCTTCGTCTACCCGACGACGCGATGAAGAAGGAGGACATCCCTAAGGAAATCTACGCCGACGGTTCGTCGCCCTCCGACACCGCCGCCACAGCCGATAAACCCAAGCACGGCGATGCGACCCATGCCGCCGGCGACAAGCCCAAGGCGCACAAGAAGGCCAAGGCCGACAAGAAACCCAAGACGGAGGTCGCCGAACCCGACGCCGCCGCCACCCCCGAGCCGACGCAATAGCGCCCGCTCAATCGTCCCAGCGCTGGAACCAGGCCGGCCCGACGATGTAATGGGGCCGCTTGGTGTCGGAGAAATAGAGGTTGTCGCCGCCGGGATTATAATCCGAGCCGTGATCGACAAAGACCGGGAAATTCGCCGGCCGCGGCGCTTGGGCGTGGATGGCGTGGCCGTGGGTCGGATGGCGGTGCTTCGGCTTCGCCTGCGCCGGCGCGGCGGCGAAGGCGGCCAGTCCGAGAACGGCGACTATCCCGGATACGACTCGGCGCGACGGCGACATGGAACGCTCCCATAAGTTGGCTCTACATCTAAGCCCAAGCCCGGCTTTCGCAAAGCGGAAAAGGTTTAAGCAACCGTTTCGCCGCCGCGCCGCGCCTTCGGCGCCACAGTTTTGCCGCGCTCAGGCGGCGGGCGTCGCCCGCGCCGGCAGCCGGCAGAAGCCCTGCGCCGGCGCGTCGAGCGCGGCGTTGAACTTCGACGACAGGTTCTGGAACGCGACCAGCCCCGTCAGTTCGACGATCTCGTCGGCGCTCCCAACTGGAGAATGTCGCCCCCCGCGGCTCGCGCGTCGGCGGGATCGTGGGTGACGAGCACGACGGGGAGCGTGCGCCGGCGCGCGTGCTCGAACACGAAGGCGCGCATGTCGCGCCGGAGCGGCGCGTCGAGCTTGCCGAACGGTTCGTCCAGCAGCAGCGCCTTGGGCGCGGCGACGAGGCTGCGCATCAGCGCCACCCGCGCCCGCTGCCCGCCCGACAGGGTCGCGGGATCGCGGCGCGCAAATCCTTCGAGCCCCGCCTCGCGCAACGCCTGCGCCACGGCGTCCGCGCGCGCCGCCCGCCCGCGAATGGTCGGATCAAGCCCGAACGCGACATTGTCGCCGACGCTGAGATGGGGAAACAGCAGATCGTCCTGAAACATCAGCCCGATGCCGCGCCGCTCCGGCGCCAGCCGCGTCACCTCGCGCCCGTCGAGCCAGACCCGGCCGCTGGCGGCGAAGGCGCGGTCGAGATGGCCGCCGAGGAAGGCGAGCAACGCCGATTTGCCCGACCCGCTCGGCCCCAGGATCGACAGCGCCGCGCCGCCTTCGACGCGAAAGCTCAAATCGCGCAGCAGCGTGCGGCCGGCGACGGCGAGGCTGACCGCCTCCACGACGAGCCCGCTCATCGTCGCCGCGCCGCCAGCGCGGCGAGCCAGACGGCGAGCGGCGCCGCCGTCTGGCTCAGGCCGACCAGCGCCGACAGCCGCCGGTCGCCGCCGCCCGCCAGCGCCAGCGCCTCGG
>JAGWRL010000050.1 GCA_028876585.1 Pseudomonadota bacterium
CCGACATCGGGCTGACGACCTTGAGCGAGGTCGTCGACGCCGTCAGCCTCATCCGCGACCGGGTCGAAACGCCGCTGATCGTCGACGCCGACACCGGCTTCGGCAACGCGCTCAACGCGCAGCGCACCGTTCGCCTGTTGGAGCGCGCGGGCGCGAACGCGATCCAGATCGAGGACCAGACCTTCCCCAAACGCTGCGGCCATCTCGCCGACAAGACGGTGATCTCGGCGTCCGATATGACCGCCAAGATCAAGGCGGCGGTCGATGCGCGGGCGAGCCAGGAGACGCTGATCGTCGCGCGCACCGACGCGGCCGCCGTCGAGGGCCTCGCCAGCGCGCTCGAACGCGCGCGCGCCTATGGCGAGGCGGGCGCGGACGTGCTGTTCGTCGAAGCGCCGCGCAGCGAGGAACAACTGGCGACGATCGCGCGCGCCTTTCCCAAAGGGCCGCCGCTGATGGCGAATATGGTGGAGGGCGGGCAGACGCCGATCCTGGGGCGCGAGACCTTGCAGGCGCTCGGCTTCTCGCTGGTGATCTTTCCCGGCGGCGTCGTGCGCGCCATCGCCCGCGCGGCGCGGGACTTCTACGCAACGCTGCTGCGCGACGGCGACACGCGGGGCTTTCGCGACCGCATGTTCGATTTCGACGCGCTCAACCAAACCATCGGGACGCCGCAGATGCTGGCGCTCGGCCGCGCCTACGAGGGGGAGACGCGATGAGCGCGCTGGACCCGGTCACGCTCGCCGTGCTCAAGGGCCGGCTGGAGCAGATCGCCGACGAGATGGACGTGACGCTCTACCGCTCCGCCTTCAACCCCATCATCGCCGAAGCGCGCGACGCCTGCCACGGGCTCTATCACGCGCAGACCGGCGCGACGCTGGTGCAGGGCTCGACCGGCCTGCCGATCTTCGTCGGCGCCATGGCTTTCGCGGTCAAGGCGGTGATCGACAAGGTCGCGCGCGATGTGGCGTCGGGGCGGGACCAACTGAAGCCCGGTGACGCCTTTCTGTTCAACGACCCCTATGACGGCGGCACGCATCTCAACGACTTCCGGCTGGTGCGGCCGGTGTTTCGCGACGGCGAGGTGTTCTGCTGGATCGCCTCGGCCGGCCATTGGCTCGACATCGGCGGCAATGTGCCGGGCGGCTTCAACGCCCGGGCGACCGAGAGCTATCAGGAAGGCGTGCGCATCCCGCCGGTGAAGTTCATCCGCGAGGGCAAGCTCAACGAGGATTTCGTCGATATTCTCTCCGCCAACAGCCGCGCCGCGCGCTCCAATTACGGCGACCTCAACGGCCAGCTCAACGCGCTCGCGCTTGGCGAGCGGCGCTTGAGCGAATTGCTCGACGCTTACGGCGACGCCACCATCTCCGCCGCCTTCGACGCCTTCACGCGCCGCGCCGAAGCGTTGATGCGCGAGAACCTCGCCGCCATGCCCGACGGCCGTTACAGTTTCGAGGACTGGCTCGACAATGACGGCGTCAGCGACGCGCCGCTCACAATCGCGCTCGACATGACGATCGAGGGCGACGCGATGACGCTCGATTTCTCGCGCTCCTCGCCACCCTGCGCCGGGCCGCTCAACATCGCCTATTCGACCGCGGTCGCCTGCTGCTATGTCGCGCTCAAGCACGTGTTCACCGACGTTCCCGCCAACGCCGGCTGTCTCGCGCCGATCCGCTTCGTCATCCCCGAGACCACGCTGCTCGGCGTCAAGGCGCCCAAGCCCGTCGGCGGCTATACCGAAACCATCCTGCGCGTCATCGGCGTGGTGTTCGGCGCCATCGCCAAAGCGGCGCCGGAGCGCGCCATCGCCGCGCCCTTCGGCACCATCAACGCGCTGTCGCTCGCCGGTCATCGCGCCGACGGCTCGCGATGGGTGATGTTTTCGTTCTTCGGCGGCGGCCTCGGCGCGACGCCGGGCTCGGACGGGCTCAGCCACGGCAACAACCCGATCTCGATGGCGACGATCCCGCCGGCGGAAATCCTCGAGGCGTCCTATCCCGTGATGTTCACGCAATGGGCGCTCAGGCCCGACAGCGCCGGCGCGGGCCGTCATCGCGGCGGCCTGGGCGCGATCTACGAAATCGAGATTCTGGCGGAGAGCGGCGCGGAAGCGTTCCTGCTCGGCGAGCGCGGCCGTTTCGCGCCCTTCGGGACGCAGGGCGGCGGCGCGGCGGCGCTCAACCGCTTCGTCTACGATACGCCCGACGGCCCTCGCTCGCCGCCGCTCGCCTCCAAGGTCGTCGACGTCAAGCTCGCCAAAGGCCAGCGCGCGCGGCTGGAGACGCCGGGCGGCGGCGGCTTCGGCAGTCCACACGAACGCGACCGCGCGGCGGTCGCGCGCGATGTCCGGCTCGGCTACGTCAGCGCCGCCGCCGCCCGCGAACTCTACGGTTACGAGGAGCCCAGCGCGTGAGCCGGACTTTGATTGGGGTGGACGTCGGCGGCACCTTCACCGACCTGTTCCTGTTCGACGGCGCGACCGGCCGTTTCGCCACCGCCAAGACGCCGTCGCAGCGCGGCGATGAGGCGCAGGGCTTTCTCGCCGGTCTCGAAAAGCTCGGCCGCATCGCCGGTTTCGACGCCATTGTGCACGGCACGACCGTCGGCACCAATGCGCTGTTGGAGCGCAAGGGCGCCAAGGTCGGCCTCATCACCACGCCGGGCTTTCGCGACGTGCTGGAAATGCGCCGCCGCGACCGTCCCCGCACCTGGGGCCTGACCGGCGACTTCCGCCCCGTGGTGGAGCGCGATCTCTGCGTCGAGGTCGGCGAGCGCACCCTGAGCGACGGCGGCGTTCGGGTCGCGGTGAACCCTGAGGAAGTCGCGGCGCGGGCGCGTGAACTCGCCGCGCGCGGGGCGCAGGCGCTGGCGATCGTGTTCGTCAACGCCTACGCCAATCCCGCCAACGAGCGCGCGGCGGCGGAGGCCGCGCGCGCCGTCTGGCCGAACGCACATGTGATCGCCTCGCATGAGATCCTGCCGGAAATCCGCGAATTCGAGCGCGCCTCCACCACCGCGCTCAACGCCTATCTGCAACCCGTCGTCGGCGATTATCTCGATCGGCTGCAAGGCGCCTTGAAGGCGCGCGATTTCGCGGGCGAGTTCCATATCGTTCAGTCGAACGGCGGCGTCATGTCGGTCGAGGGCGCGCGCAGGTTTCCCGTGCGCACCGCGCTTTCCGGGCCCGCGGCGGGCGTCATCGCGGCCTCGGCGATCGCGGGCGCGGCGGGCTTCGCCAACGTCATCACCGCCGACCTCGGCGGCACTTCGTTCGATGTCTCGCTGATCGCGGGCGGCGAAGCGGCGCTGGCGGCGCAGACGACCATCGACTTCGGCCTCGTCATCCGCACGCCGATGATCGAGATCACCACCATCGGCGCGGGCGGCGGCTCCATCGCCTTCGTCGATCGCGGCGGCCTGTTGCAGGTGGGGCCGGAGAGCGCGGGCTCCGTGCCGGGGCCGGTCAGCTACGGCGCGGGCGGAACGCGGCCGACGCTGACCGACGCGCATGTCGTGCTTGGCCGCATCAACGCCGAGCGGCCGATCGGCGGCAAGCTCGCGCGGCTCGACCGCGAGGCCGCCGCGCGCGCGATCCTCGAACATGTCGGCGAACCGCTCGGGCTCGACGCGGTCGCCGCAGCGGAGGCCATCGTGCGCGTGGCGGATGCGCGCATGGCCGGCGCCATCCGCCTCGTCTCCATCGAGCGCGGCCACAACCCGCAGGATTTCGCGCTGGCGCCGTTCGGCGGCGGCGGCGCGCTGCACGCGGCGGCGCTGATCCGCGAGGTGGGACTCGGCTGCGCGCTCGTGCCCCGCTTTCCCGGGCTCACCTCGGCGCTCGGCTGCGTCATCGCCGATCTGCGCCACGACAGCGTGCGCACCGTCAATCTCATGCTGGACAGCCTCGACGCGGCGGCGCTCGGCGCGCGGCTCGCGGAGGAAGGCCGCGCCGTGCGCGCCGTCATCGAGGGCGCGGGCGTGCCGGTGCAGCGCATCGACGTCGGCTATGAACTCGACATGCACTATCTCGGCCAGACGCATGCCATTTCCGCCCCGTTGAGCCTCGGCCCCGAGGGCGTGACGGGGGAGGGGGTGCGCGCGGCGTTCGAGGCCGCCTATCAGGCCCGCTTCAGCCGGCTGCTTGCGGGAACGCCGGTCAAGATCGTCTCGCTGCGCGCGACCGCCATCGGCCGCCGGCCTCACTTCGATCTCGCAGCCCTGGCGCCGGGCGCGGCGGCGAGCCTGGAGGCGGCGCGGCGGGCGGCGCGTCCGGTCTGGTTCGGCGGCGGCTTCGTCGAAACCGCAGTCTGGTCGCGGCTCGACCTGCCGGTCGGCGCCGTCGTCGAAGGGCCTGCGATCCTCGAACAGCCCGACGCGACGATCGTCGTCGAGCCCGGGCAGGGCGCGCGGGTCGACGCGCTCGGCAATCTCGTCATCGCGCGGGGCGGCGCATGAACTGGCAAGACACGGCGCTGCTGATCGTCGACCTGCAGAACGATTTCCTGCATCCGCAGGGCGCCTATGCGCGCGGCGGGCAGGCGAACGCGGACATCGCCGCGTTGCCGGCGCGGCTCGCCCCGCTCGCCCGCGCGCTTCAGGCCGCGGGCGGAACCGTGGTCTCCACCCATTTCACGCTCGTGCCGGGGCGCGGCGGCGAACCCATCGTTTCGCCGCATCTCAAGGCGCTGCGGCCGTTCCTGCGCAAGGGCGATTTTGCGCCCGGGGCCTGGGGCCACGCGCTCGTCGAGGAACTGGCGCCGTCCGATTTCCAGATCGAGAAGATCGCCTATTCCGCCTTCTACATGACGCGGCTCGAATGGGTGCTGCGCAAGGCCGGGATCGCGCGGCTGATCGTCGGCGGCATCGTCAGCAACGGCGGCGTCGCCTCGAGCGTGCGCGACGCGCATGTGCGCGAATTCGAGATCACGGTGCTGGAGGACGGCTGCGCCGCCTTCGATCGCGAAACGCATGCGACCGCGCTCGCGGCGCTGAAGCCGGTCGCGCGCCTCGCCCGCATCGCCGACCTCCTCGCGGAGATCGCGGCATGAGCCTGAAGCCGCCGCCCGCCGCGTTCGACGCCGAGACGCAGGTTCTCGTGGTCGGCGCCGGCGCCGCCGGCCTCATCGCCGCGCTGTCGGCGCGCGAGGCGGGGGCCGAGGTCGTGCTGATCGAGCGCGACGCGACGCCGCGCGGCTCGACCGCGCTTTCGGCCGGCCTCATTCCGGCGGCGGGCACGCGGTTCCAGGCCGAGCGCGGCATCGCCGACGACGCGGCGGCCTTCGCGCGCGATATCGACGCGAAGTCGCACGGCGAAGCCGATCCGGATCTGGTCGCGCTCGTCGCGCGCGAGGCGGGGCCGACCGTGGAATGGCTCGCCGACCGCTACGGCCTGCCGTTTTCGGTGGTGCACGATTTCGACTATCCCGGCCACGGCGCGCGGCGCATGCATGGCCTGCCGAGCCGTTCCGGGGCCGAACTGATGGACCGGCTGCGCGCGGCCGTCGAAGGCGCGGACGCCACTTTGCTCGGCGGCGCGCTCGCCGTCGCGTTGTTTGTCGAGCCGGACGGGCGCCTGCGTGGCGTCGAGATCGAGCGGCCGGACGGATCGCGCGAAAGCATCGCGGCGCGCGCGCTCGTGCTCGCCTGCAACGGCTACGGCGGCCATCCCGATCTGGTGGCGCGGCACATCCCGGAGATGGCGGGCGCGCTCTATTTCGGCCACCCCGGCAATCGCGGCGACGCGCTTCTCTGGGGCGAGGCGCTCGGCGCGAAACTCGCCCATCTCTCCGCCTACCAGGGCCACGGCTCGGTCGCCCATCCGCACGGCGTCCTCATCACCTGGGCGACGATCAGCGAGGGTGGTTTTCAGGTCAACGCCAGCGGCGCGCGCTTTTGCGACGAGAGCCGCGGCTATTCCGAACAGGCGCGCGAGGTGATCGCGCAGGAAGGCGGCCTCGCCTGGACGATCTTCGACGAACGCATCGCCGCCATCGCCCGCCAGTTCGAGGATTACCGGCAGGCGGAGGCGGCGGGCGCGATCGCGGCGGCGCCGGATGTGGAGGGTCTGGCGCGGGCGCTGAAGCTGCCCGCAGCCAGGCTGGGGGCGACTCATGCTGAGGTCGAGGCGCTCAAACGCGCCGGCGCGCGCGACCGCTTCGGCCGCGATTTCGCCGGCGTCCCCGCGCTCGCGTCGCCGCTGCGCGGCGTCAAGGTGAGGGGGGCGCTGTTCCACACCCAGGGCGGGCTCGCGGTGGACTCACAGGCGCGCGTGCAACGCCGGGAGGGCGGCGTCTTGCCCAACCTGTTCGCCGCCGGCGGCGCGGCGGCGGGCGTTTCGGGATCGTCGGCGCAGGGCTATCTCTCCGGCAACGGCCTGCTCACCGCAAGCACGCTTGGCCGGATTGCCGGCCGCAGCGCCTCTCGGCTCGCGCTGCGCTGATGGGGGCGGAGGCGGCACTGCGCCAACAGCGGACATTGCCGTATTCTCATTCGCCACCTCCCTGTAGACGATCGTGCCGGGCGCGCCCCCCCGGGGGATGCGCATTGTGTCGCATTTCATGGAATTGGGACCCCGCTATGGAGTGGGCCCCAGGGGCCGGACAGAACTCAGGCTGCTGATTTGACCGTTGGCTGGGGGTTTGCGTCCTCGAATTGTTGCGGGCTGAGATATCCCAGAGCGGAATGTGGACGACGTCGGTTGTAGACTTCATCGATGAGGCGCGGAAGGTCCTCGGCGACGTCGGCGAAGTTTCTGTAGGCCATCGGATACACGGCCTCGACTTTCATCGTTTTCATGAAGCTTTCGGCCTTTGCGTTGTCGTAGGAGTTGCCTCGCCGCCCCATGGAGCCGACGACGCCATGGCGAGCCAAGGTTTCCCGCTAAGCCTGAGCGGCGTATTGCGGACCGCGGTCGCTATGGTGGATGCAGCCGGGCGGCGGGTCTCGACTGCGGCGAGCGTCAATCGGATGTCGATGGAACGGCTGATCGCATAGCCGACGGCGCGCCACGACCAAGCGCCTAAGACGCTGATTCAAAACTCGCGGACTGTTCTTCCGCGAGGTTGGAGACGACGGCGCTCGCACTAAATTTACAGATTCCTTGCCGGGAGTCTCCGCACGTGCCGAACGCCGCCGTCCAAGCCGAATCTACGCCCCTTTCCGCCTTTCGTCAGCCCTGCGTTTCGGACGAAGCATGGGCGCTGATCATGCATCTCTTCCCTCTCGCCGCAGCGACGGGAAGGCCGCGTAAATGGGCGATGCGGCTCCTGTTGGAGGCTGTCATCTTCGTGCTTCGGACCGGCTGCCAATGGCGCGCATTGCCTGAGAAATACCCGCCGCACAGCACAGTCCAGCGCCATTTCTATGCCTGGCGTGACGCCGGCCTCTTCGAGCGGATCAACCACGTCATGGTGACGATCGGCCGCGAGCGGGAGGGGCGCGAAGCCGCTCCATCCGCTGGCGTCATGACAGCCAGTCGGTGAAGACCAGCGAGATGGGCGGGACCAAGGGCTATGACGGCGGGAAGAAGATCAACGGGCTGAAGCGCCACCTGCTCGTGGATGTCGGCGGACGCCTGCTCTCGGCCTGTATATCGCCG
>JAGWRL010000007.1 GCA_028876585.1 Pseudomonadota bacterium
CGGGATCGCGCGCGTCTGGTCGGAAAACAGCCCGCCCGGCGCGATCACGGGAACCTCGGCGCGCTCCGGCACGGCGAACCGCACCCAGGCGCCTTCATGCGGCGCGGCCCAGGTGAAGCCGGGATGCAGCCCGCAGGCGTAAGGCATCGCCGCATCGCCGGAATTGGCGATTTCGAGCGCGATTTCAAACCCGTCGTCGGCGAGGCGATATTCGACCGCCAGCGCGAAGCCGAAGGGATAGACGGCGCGGGTCGCCGCATCGTCGCGCGCCGTCAGCCGGGCGAAATCGCGCGTTTGCGTTTCGAGCGCGAAGGTCAGCCGACGCGCGAACCCGTGCAAGCCGAGATCGTAGCGCTGGCCGCCGACGCGCGCGCCGTCGCGGGTCCAGCCGACGATCGGGAACAGGATCGGGCTGGTGTCGGGCCAGATCGCGGCCTCGCCCGGCCACAGCCGCTCGACGCCGCCGATGCGCCAACTGCGCGCCTCGGCGCCGAGCCGCGCCAGCCGCAGCGTGGCGTCGCCGCAGGCAAGAACGACGTCGCTCACAAGATGACGCCCTCGGCTGCCGCGATCGCCGCCAGCGCCTCGCGCAAGGCCGGTGTGCAGGCGAGCAGCGCGTTGCCCTTGTGCAAGCCGTCGCGGGCGAGGAAATCGCTGACATGGCCACCCGCCTCCGTCACCAGCGCGTTGCCGGCCAGACAATCCCAGGCGTTTATGTGATGCTCGATGAAAGCGTCGGTGCGGCCCGCCGCGACATAGGCCAGCGCCAGCGCGCCCGAGCCGCAGCGCATCACCGCCGCGCCCTGGCCGACCACGCGGGTGGTGATGCCAAGGAACGTCTCCGGCCCCGAACGCATGTTCCAGCCGACTTCGATCGCCGCCGCGCGCATGTCGGGCGTCGTCGACACCTTGATTGGCGCGCCGTTGAGAAAGGCGCCGCCGCCCCGCCCGGCCGCGAACAATTCGTCCTTGACCGGATCGAAGATCACGCCCGCCTCGGAATGGCCTTCCAGCGTCAGCGCGATCGAGACGCAGAAATGCGGGATGCCGCGGGCGAAATTGGCGGTGCCGTCGATCGGATCGACCACCCAGGTCGGCGCGCCGTCGCGCGCCTGCCGCCCCTCGCCCTCCTCGCCGATGAAGCCGTCGCCGGGGAATAGCGCGTGCAGCCGCGTCGCGACGAAGCGTTCGACCTCGCCGTCGACCTCGGTCAGGAAATCCTGCGGCCCCTTCAGGCCGACCGTGAACGAGGCGCGGTCGGCGAAGCGGCGTTGCGCGATCTCGCCCGCCTCGCGCGCGATGGCCGCGGCGGCGTGGAGACGGAGGCCGCGCTCTCGGGTGTCAAACATGCATCCTCGCTAGAAATGGCTGTAGGCGGCGCGCGCGAAGCGCGTGGGTTGGCCGTCGAGGCCGGTGACGACAAGCCCCGAACCCGCCGTCACGCGCCCGATCGCGCGCACCGGAATGTGCGCTTGGCGCGCGGCGGCCTCGAAGGCCGGCGCCGAATCCGGCGGTACGGCGGCGAGCACCTCATAATCGTCGCCGCCGGTCGCCGCAATCTCGATTCCCCCCGGCTCGGCCGCGATCCAGGCGCGGGCGGCCTCCGACAGCGGCGCCTCGCGCAGATCGAGTTCGCCCCCCGCTTCGCTGGCGCGCAGCATTTTGGCGAGATCGCCGACCAGCCCGTCGGAGACGTCCATCGCCGCGTCGGCGTGCCGCAAAGCGGCGGCGAGGCCGAGCCGGGGCTGCGGCAGCAGGTAGCGGTCGATGAGATGGGCGCGGTGACGCTCCGCCAGCGCCGGGCCGCCGCCGCGCCGCAGCGCCAGACCGAGCGCGGCGTCGCCGATGGTCCCCGTGACGAACAGAAGGTCGCCCGGCCGCGCCTGGGTGCGCACCGGCATCGGCCCCGGCGCGACGCTGCCGAAGGCGGTGATCGACAGCGTCAGCGGCCCCGGCGTCTTGACCGTGTCGCCGCCGAGCAGCGGGCAACCATAGGTCTGCGCATCCTCCCCCAGACCTTGCGCGAACGCCTCCAGCCACGCCGGCGAAGCCTCGCCCGGCAGCGCCAGCGCCAGCAGGAAGCCGAGCGGCGTCGCGCCCTTGGCGGCCAGATCGGACAAATTGACGCGCAGGCTTTTCGCCGCGATCCGCTCGGGCGCATCGTCGGCGAAGAAATGCACGCCCGCCACCAGCGCATCCACCGTCAGCACGAGGTCGCGCCCCGGCGGCGGCGTCAGCCGGGCGACGTCGTCCTTCAGCGCCAGCCCGGCCGCGCCGGCGATCGGCGCGAAATAGCGGGCGATGAGTTCGTCTTCGGTCAGCGACATGCCGCATCTTAGGCCGGCCGGGCGCGGGCGGCGAGAGGCGGACCGGCTTTACGCGGCGGGAAAAGCGGTCTTTAAAGCGGCAAGTCCGGAGTCGCGCGATGACCTTCCTCGAACAGCAAAGCCGCCGCTGGCGCCGCCTCGATCGCGTCGTCCGGCTGATCATCGTCAACTGGGCGCTCGGCATGGCGGTGGGCGCGACGCTCGCGCTGGGCATGTTGGCGTTCGACGTGTTCGGCCTGCGCACGCTGCTGTGGCGCTCCGACATCGCGCTGGCGGGGACGGTGCTGTTCGTGGGCATGTTCGCGCTCAGCTTCGGCGGCGTGGTCGCCGCCACCGCGGCGATGCGCGCCGGCCGCGACGACGACGACGAACCGCGCGGCGGCCGGCGCGCCCCCGCCCCCGCTTATGTCGCCGCGCGCGGCGCCCGCTAACGGAGTTTTGTTTGATGGATATTCGTTTCGACGGCCGGGTCGCCATCGTCACCGGCGCCGGCGGCGGCTTGGGCCGCTGTCACGCGCAGGGCCTTGCCGCGCGTGGGGCGAAAGTGGTGGTCAACGACCTCGGCCCCGGCGGCGCGCCCTCGGATTCGGCGCGCAAGGTCGTCGCCGAGATCGAGGCGGCGGGCGGCGTCGCGCTGGCGAACGGCGCCGACGTCGCCAACGCCGCACAGGCGGCCGAGATGATCGCCAGCGCCGAAAAGGCGTGGGGGCGGGTCGATATTCTCGTCAACAACGCCGGCATCCTGCGCGACAAAAGCTTCGCCAAGATGGAGATGGCCGATTTCGAAAAGGTCGTCGACGTGCATCTGATCGGCTCGGCCAATTGCACGAAAGCGGCGTGGAACGGCATGCGCGAGCGCAATTACGGGCGCATCGTGTTCACCTCGTCGTCATCAGGGCTTTATGGCAATTTCGGCCAGGCCAATTACGGGGCGGCCAAGGCGGCGATGGTGGGCCTGATGAACGTGCTGCACCAGGAGGGCGCCAAGAACAACATCCGCGTCAACACGCTGGCCCCGACCGCGCGCACGGCGATGACCGAGAACCTGCTGCCCGCCGACGCGGCCGCCCTGCTGGCGCCGGAAACGGTGACGCCCGGCCTGCTGTTTCTTGTGAGCGAGAACGCGCCCTCGCGCGTCATCCTCGGCGCCGGCGCGGGCGCGTTCGCGGTGACGCATATCCTGGAATCGCCCGGCGTTTATCTGCCCGAGCCTGAGCGCACGCCGGAGACGATCGCGGCGCGCTTCGCCGAGATCTCCGACCTCGCCCATTCGACGCCGATGGAGAACGCGTTCGGCCAGACCTTCAAATTCACCACGCTCGCCGCGCGCGCGACCAAAGCCGGCGCCTAACGGCCGGCTTGCTTAGAGCGATTTCCGTTCGGATTGGATCAGCCGGCGTCATTCCCGCGAAAGCGGGAATCCAGCGGGACGCGACGTGCCCCGGCCCCTGGATCCCCGCTTTCGCAGGGATGACAAGGAGGCGGCGGTTTGACTTGATCAGAAGGCGCTCTAAGCCGCCACAGGCTGTCGGCTTGCCAAAACTGCGCCGGCTATTTACAATCCCTTAACAGATGCGATAGCGCTGCTATGACGCTCCAATGCGGCGACTTCGGTCGCTGGCATTGTCCAATTACGTTACGTTAGGCCCAAACGATCTTTACATATGAATAGGAAGTCGTCGACTTCCGACCGTCCACCCTGGAGTTGCGCTTTGTCTGTCGAGAGCATTACGATTTTGCCTGAAGCTCCGGGTATGAAAACTATACTTTCCGAGCAATCGCGGGAGCAATTTGCGGCCAGTCAGGTCCAGATGACGCAGACCTGGTTCGAGAATGTGCGCCGCTCAGGCCGCAATGTCGACGAATTCATCGCCAAGCGCAAAGCGGCTTATCTGGTGCGCTGGCAGGAGGCGGGCCGCTATTTCGGCGCCGGCGGGCGCCTGCTCGATATCGGCGGCGGCAACAGCTATGAAGAACTGCTCGCCTATATCAAATCGATGAACTGGGACTACTGGTACACCGACATCGGCGAGAGCGAGACGCAACATTCCGCGCAACTGGCGAAGACGTTCGGGTTCGATCCCGCGCATTTCCGGCGCGGCCTCAATCACGAGTTGTTTTACGACGAAGCTTCGTTCGACGCGGTGTTCTCGTCGCATTGCATCGAGCATTCGATGGACCTGCGGCTGACGATGGTGCAGTTGAACCGGATTCTGAAGGTCGGCGGCAATCTCGTCGTCTCGATCCCGTTCGGCTTCGACGCGCAGCCCAACCACCCCTATTTCCTGATGGAGCCCGACTGGCTGACGCTGTTCGAGGACGCCGGCTTCCGCATCCGCGCCTATCAGGTCGGCAACGAATATCCCGAGAACGGGCAGGATTTGATGATCGCGGCGCAAAAGGTCGGCCCGGTCGCGGATCGCTGCCGGCTCGACGTCGGCGGGTACGTCAAGACCAATTTCGATTTCCGCCCGTTCGACGATCCGGCGCTGGCCTATCACGGCGCGCGGATCGAGAAGCCCGATCACGTCATCCTCGAAGGCGCCGATTGGCGGATCGATCTGACGCTGGAGGCCGGCGTCGGCGAAGTGCTGCCGGTGTTCATCAGCCACAACTGGTCGGGCGTGGTGCGCGTCCAAAGCGGCCCCGACGCGATCTATGGCGACCTGTTCCGCCCGCAGGCGACGACGCAGGCGCTGCGGCTAAAACTGTCGGCGCCTTCGGAGGCGGGCCAGATCGTGCGAATGTCGCCTATCGGCAAGCGCGACCTCAGCCTGTCCTCGCAGGGCGTGTTCGTCGGCGTCATGACGCGTTGACGCGCGCCGTTTCTGAAACCCTTTAGCGTTAGGCCCTGGCAAATGTCGCAACACTCGCTCGCGTTGATGACCAACGGCGAGGCGGCGCAGGCGAGATTGCTCGCCGCGCTCGCCTGCCCCGACACGGGCGGCGCGCTCGATGTCGAGGCGCTGGAGACCGCCGGCCGCGCCATCCGCCGCGGCGCGATCTTCAACCGCGACAGCGGCGCGCGGGTCGGCAAAATCGAGAATTTTCAGGTCGATTTCGTGCGCCCCGGCGACGGCGACAGCCGCGAGGCATTGCAGGCGCGCGCGCGGGCGGGCGAAATCCCGCTCCGCACCGATACCGTCGCGCAATGGCGGTTGACGCCGCATTCGGCCGAGGCGATCGCCTATAGCGCGCCGACCATCAAGCTCAACGCCTATGAGATGATCGCCGTCGACCAGCCCGGCTCGACGATCAGCTTCGAGGCGAGCGGCGAGGTCGAACTGGTGCTGTTCGCGCATTCCTGGTCCGGAATGGTCGAACTCCGCTATCTCGACGCGCTCACGACAATCGACCTCTACGCGCCGCATACGGTGATCCCGCATCCGGTGCGGATCGATCTCGGCGCCGCGCCGACCCAGGTCGAAATCAGGATCACCGGCGCCAAGAGCGATCTCTCGTTCGGCCGCCAGTGCCTGTTCGGCGGTTATCGCGTCAAGACCGGCCAGTTCGCGCCGCTGCGCCACAACAAGGAAGCCAAGGTGCGCGGCGCGTCGTTCACCGCCGCCTTCCACCGCCTGCTCGCCGATACGCCCGACGACGGCGTTCTGCTCGATCTCGGCGGCGGCAACCGGCAGGTCGACGACGCCCGCTACATCAACGCCGATTACGCCGATTACGCCGAGCCCGACCTGATCGCGGACGCGACGAAACTGCCGTTCCGCGACAATTCGGTCGACGCCGTCTATTCGACCGGCGTGTTCGAGCACATCAACGATCCGCAGCGGGCCGGGGCGGAGGTGGCGCGGGTGCTGAAGCCCGGCGGCAGGGCGCTGATCGGCTGGGCCTTCATGCAGCCGATCCACAGCGAGGGCCAGCATTTCTACAACGCGACGCCGTGGGGCGTCGAGCGCGCCTTCGCGGCGCTGAAGCCGAAGGGGTTCTGGTACGACACCTCGTTCGCGTTCCTGGTGCGCTGGGGCGCCAATGTCTCGGGCCTGCGCGGGCTGGTGCCGGACGAGGAGATCGAGCAGGTCTGCGCCACGCTCGCGCGCTGGGACACGTTGATCCCGGCGACGCACAAATCCTACATGGCGAACGGGGTGTGGGGCGAATTCGAGAAGGCGTGATCGCGTTTTCCCAAGGTCGCCGTTGCAAACGCGCCGCGCCTGCGGCATGTCGGTCACACCAAGGGAGGAATTCATGCGCGAAGCCGTCATCGTCTCGACCGCCCGCACGCCGATCGGCAAAGCCTATCGCGGCGCCTTTAACGACACCCCCGCCCAGACCTTGGGCGGCCACGCCATTCAACACGCCGTCTCGCGCGCCCATGTCGACGACGCCGAAGTGGACGACGTCGTGATGGGCGCGGCGCTGCAACAGGGCGCGACGGGCGGCAATGTCGCGCGCCAATGCGCTTTGCGCGCCGGCCTGCCCACCACCGTCGCCGGCATGTCGGTCGACCGGCAATGCGCCTCCGGCCTGATGGCGATCGCCATCGCCGCCAAGCAGATCGTCGCCGACGGCATGAGCGTCACGGTCGGCGGCGGGCTCGAATCGATCAGCCTGGTGCAGAACGACCACATGAACCGCTTCCGCGCCGCCGATCCGTGGCTGATGGCGCATCGCGACGACGTCTACATGTCGATGCTGGAGACGGCCGAGATCGTCGCCGAGCGTTACGGAATCAGCCGCGAGGCGCAGGACGCCTACGCCCTGCAATCGCAGCAGCGGGTCGCGGCGGCGCAGGCGGCCGGCCGGTTCGACCAGGAGATCGTCGCGCTTCCCACCACGATGAAGGTGCAGGACAAGGCGACCGGCGCGATCAGCGACAAGGAGATCACGCTCAAGCAGGACGAGGGCAACCGCGCCGACACGACGCTGGCCGGCCTTTCCAGCCTCAAGCCGGTGTTCGCCAGCGGCCTGCACAAGAAGGCGGCGGGAAGCTTCATCACCGCCGGCAACGCCTCGCAGCTTTCCGACGGCGCCAGCGCCTGCGTGCTGATGGAGGCCAAGCTGGCGGAGAAGCGCGGGCTCCAGCCGCTCGGCATCTATCGCGGCATCGCGGTGGCGGGCTGCGATCCCGACGAAATGGGCATCGGCCCGGTGTTCGCGGTGCCGAAACTGCTGAAGGCGCATGGGCTGACGGTCAACGACATCGGCCTGTTCGAACTGAACGAGGCGTTCGCGGTGCAGGTGCTCTATTGCCGCGACCGGCTCGGCATCGACAACGACAAGCTCAACGTCAACGGCGGCGCGATCTCGGTCGGCCATCCCTATGGCATGAGCGGCGCACGGCTGACCGGCCATGCCTTGATCGAGGGCAAGCGGCGCGGCGTGCGCTATGTCGTGGTGACGATGTGCGTCGGCGGCGGCATGGGCGCGGCCGGGCTGTTCGAAGTGGCGTGAGGCGGAGAGCGCCCGCCCCTATTTGCGGTGGACGGGCGCTCTGATCGATTGCGCCGGCAGCGCGACGCCGAAATGGCTCGCCAGGGCTTGCAGATTCGACGTCGCGTATCCCCGGTCGGCCCATTGCGGCTCGCCGGTGTAGTCGTGATCCGGCAGCACGCCGGGCGGCAGTTGAAACCAGTACCAGTAGGGTTCGGTCTCGATGACCAGCGCGCCCTGCGCCAGCGCCTTGTCCGCCCACGTGATCACGCCCTCGACGGGACACACCGAACCGTCGTTGCCGACCGGGCGCTCCGGGCACAGCCAGGCCTGGTCGGATAGCCCGAAGCCTCTGAAGCCGCCGGTGGCGATGAGCGGCCGCATGATTTGCGCTTCCCATGTGTCGATCTTCGCGGCCGAGCTGTCCACCCCGCCGGCGCCGTCGTTGTTGTCGTAGAGCGCCACGATCGCGCCGGGATATTTCGCCGCGAGATCCTGCAAGTCGCGCTCGTTTTGTGGTTGTTTGATCACGTCGTTGAAGATCGAGGGCGTCACCCGCGCGGTTTTGTTGAAATAGGGAAGACCGTCGTAGGTCTGGCGCCGCGGATCGTAATTGGCGGCCCAGAAATGGTCGCCGAACAGCACGAACATGCCGCTACGTTGCGCGAAGGCGACATAAGGCTCAACCAAACTCTTCTCAAAGAAATTGTCGCTCGGCAGCACCTTGGCGAAGCGGCCGCACCAACTGGCCGCGAACCGTTGGCAGCCGATGATCTGCTGAGTCTCGCCGAACACCTCCATGAAGCGAATGCCGGCGAAAAACCTGCCATAGCGGGCCTTGAGCGCCCGGAACTCCTCCACCGACGCGCCGAACCCGTGCGCCGCGTCATAGGGCGCGTTGGCGGCGTTGGAGTTGATCGCGATGGTGTCCGAAGACTCGGCTTCGAGCACGAACGGAATTCCCTCCGCTTGCAGCGCATCGAGAACCTTGGTCAGCCTGGAGCGATCCGCGACGCTCGCCGGCAGCAGCGCATAAATCTCGAATTTCGTCGCGAACGCCCGCAAATTCGCGGCGATGCGCCGCAACGCCGTCATGTCCTGAATTTCGACGACGCCGTTGCCGTAGCCCTCGTCGAGTTCGAAGATCAGCGCCTTCTTTTGCAGGTAAGCGGGCGCCGCCTGACAGAGCAGCAGCAACAGCGCCGCCGCCGAGGTCAGAAGCGAGGCGAACCTCACCACATATCCAGCGCCACCCGCGCCTCGTCGGACATGCGGCTCTGGTCCCACGGCGGGTCGAACACGATCGTCACCTTGACGCTGTTGATGCCCGGCACCGCGCCGACCGCGTTCTCGACCCAGCCCGGCATTTCGCCCGCCACCGGGCAACCCGGCGCGGTCAACGTCATCTCGATCGCGACATTGCGCTCGTCGTCGATGTCGACATTGTAGATCAGGCCGAGTTCGTAGATGTCGGCCGGGATCTCGGGGTCGTAGACCGATTTCAGCGCGGCGATGATCTCGTCGGTCAGCGCGGCGGCTTCGTCCTTGCTCATCGAGGAAGGCGGCTTCATCGGCGGACTAAGCGCTTGCGTTTCGGTCATGAGCCTACTCGAACAATTTGTGCGCTCGCACGAGCGCCTCGGCGAGAACATCGACCTCGGCGCGCGTGTTGTAGAGCGCGAACGACGCCCGACAGGTGGAGGTGAGGCCGAACCGTTTCAACAGCGGCATCGCGCAATGCGTGCCGGCGCGCACGGCGACGCCCGAGCGGTCGATCAACGTGGCGATGTCGTGCGCATGCGCGCCTTCCATTGTGAACGACAGAATCGGCCCCTTGCCGCGCGCGGTCCCCAGGATGCGCAGCGAATTGATCGCGCCGAGCCGCTCGTGCGCATAGGCCGTAAGCGACGCCTCGTGCGCGGCGATGGCCTCGCGGCCGACGCTGTCGATATAGTCGAGCGCGGCGCCGAGGCCGACGGCTTGCGCGATCGGCGGCGTGCCGGCCTCGAACCGGTGCGGCGGAGTGTTGTAGGTGACGTTGTCGGTCGTCACGTCCTGGATCATCTCGCCGCCGCCGTTGAACGGCGGCAGATCGGCGAGCCGCTCGGCCTTGCCATAGAGCGCGCCGATGCCGGTCGGCCCATAGAGCTTATGGCCGGTGATGACGAGGAAATCGGCGTCGAGCGCCTGCACGTCGATGAGCCCATGCACCGCCGCCTGGCTCGCGTCGACCAGCACCGGAATCCCGCGCGCATGCGCCAGCGCGACGATCTCCTTCACCGGCGCGACGCTGCCGAGCACGTTCGACATCGCCGAGACGGCGACGAATTTGGTGCGCGGCCCGATCGCCCGCGCAAAACCTTCCGCCGACAGCGCGCCGTCGTCGGCGACGTCAACCCATTTCAGCACCGCGCCCTTGCGCTCGCGCAGGAAATGCCACGGCACGATATTGGCGTGGTGCTCCATGATCGACAGCACGATCTCGTCGCCGGCGCCGATATGGGCGGCGCCGTAGCTCGACGCCACCAGATTGATCGCCTCGGTCGCCGAGCGGGCGAACACGATCTCCTCGACGCTGTTGGCGTTGAGAAAGCGGCGCACGCTCTCGCGCGCGGCCTCGTAGGCGTCGGTGGCGGCGTTGGCGAGATAATGCAGGCCGCGATGCACGTTGGAATATTCGTGGCGGTAGAAATGGTTGAGCCGGTGGAGCACCGCCGTCGGCTTCTGCGCGCTCGCCGCATTGTCGAGATAGACCAGCGGCTTGCCGTAGGGGCGCTCGGACAGGATGGGGAAATCGGCGCGCCAGCGCTCGACGTCGTAGCTCATCGCGCCCTGCCCTTCAGCCACAGGCGCAGCTTTTCGCGCAACGCCTCGGCCACGCCTTCGTCGGCGACGCGCTCGATCGCCTCGACGCCGAACGCCTCCAGCAGCATCGCTTCCGCCTGCGGCCGCGGGATGCCCCGCGCCTGGAGATAGAAAGTCTGCTCGGCGTCGAGCGCGCCGACGGTGGCGCCATGGCCGCAAACCACGTCGTCGGCGAAGATTTCAAGCTCCGGCTTGTTGTTCATCTGCGCGGTCGGCGACAGCAGCAAAGCCTGGGACTTCATGCCGCCGTCGGTCTTTTGCGCGACCTGCGCGACGATCACCTTGCCCTGATAGGTTCCCACCCCCTCGTCGGCGACGATGTGGCGGAAATATTCGCGGCTCTCGCCGTGCGGCGCGTCGTGGCGCACGGTGAGCGTCGTGTCGGCCTGACGCTGGCCGTCGATCAGCGACAGGCCGCCGAGCGCGATTTTCGCGCCCGCGCCGCTGTGGCTGACATCGAGTTGCCGGCGCACCAGCGCGCCGCCGCAGACGAGGGCGAAATTGCGGAACTCCGCCCTGGCCGCGAGCCGGACCAAAGGCGCCTCCAGATGCAGCCCCGCGTCGTCGCCGACCAGCGTCGTCCACTCGCAACGCGCGCCTTCGGCGAGATCGAGGCTCGCGACGGCGTTGCGCTGCGTGGCGGCGCCGGCGCCCTCGAAGCGTTCGAGCACGCTCGCTTGGCCCGCAACGGTGATGTCGAGGCGGGAATAGACCGCGTTCGGACCGGCGAGATGCAGGATTTCCAGCACCCCCGGCGCGGAATTGGCGGCAAACGTCAGCCGCAGCGCGGCGGGCGCGAAAGCGGCGTTGAGCGCGGCGACGGCGTCGGGCGCTTCAAGCGCCGGCGCGGCGCCGGCGATCGCCGTCACCCCGGCCGGCAGGGGATCGGACAGCGCGGCGATGTAATGACCGTCGACCAGCACCAGCCGCGCGGCGCCGAGCCGCGGTGTGCGCTCGGCCTGCGCCTTGGCCTGCGCCAGCCGCGCCGCGTCGGGCGCCGGCGCCAGCGGCGCGGCGGATTTCAGCGCGGCGCGTAAGTCGGTGTAATGCCACGCCTCGTTGCGGCGGTTCGGCAGGCCGAGCC
>JAGWRL010000051.1 GCA_028876585.1 Pseudomonadota bacterium
GCTCGCGCTCGTCGAGGCCGTCGGCGTCGGCGCCGAGCGCGGCGAAATCGGGCAGCAACGGCAGATTGAGCGGCCGCCCGCCGCTCACCCCCGGCGTCCACACGACGACCTCGACCTGCTCGAAGTAAGTCTTGGCCTTGCGCGCGTCCTCGTCGGAAAAATCGGGCGGCCGGGCCGGCCAGCGTTCGCCCAGCCGCACGAATTCGTTGTGCAGGTCGAGCACCAGCGCGGGAACCCCCGCCAGCGCCGCCTCCTCGACGAGCCGGCTCAGCAACACGCCTCTTCCCGCGCCGGCGACGACGGCGATGCGTCGCGGCAGCCATGGCGCCGGCAGGGTCACCGGCCCGATGATCTCGCCCGGCTCCACCGAGCGGCCGACGCCGAGCGCCCGATCGGTCATATCGCGCTCGGGCGGCGGCGCGAACGACGGCGCCGGCGCTTCGGCGAAACCGAGCGCCGCCGGCGCGGCGTAGACGGGCGGCGGATAAGTGGGCGCGCCGCCTTGCGCGAACTCGTCGAGAAAATCCGGCGGCGCGAGGCCGGCGGTCTGGAACAGTTTGGTTTCGAACAGCGGTTTGCGGCGGCGCAGCCACGCGTCGAAGCCGGCGATCTGCGCTTCGTCCATCTGCCGCAGCGCGGCGAAGGTCACGAAATCCTCCGTCGCCGGCGCCAGGAACTGGCCCCCGGCGGCGTCGAACGCGAGCAGGTGCTCGGCCGTCTTCGGCCCGGCGGGCGGCGGCGCGGCGCGCAACACGATCAGCCTTCGGCTGCCGATGTCGGCCTCGACGCCGGAGGCGACCATCGCTGCGCTGAGGCGCGATTGAAAGGCTGCGGCGTTGTCCTGCGGAATGAGGCGAAAACCCCAGCGCCGTTGCCGCCCGCCCTGGTCGTGAAACACGAAAGCGAGCCGGGCGTGCAGCGCGGGGTTCTGCGGATTGAGGTCGGCGCTCGCCTCCCCGTCGGTCGATTCCGGCCAGGAGAGCTGGCGCAGATAAAGTTCGCAGGCCCCCACCAGCAGCGGCGCGACGGCGTCCTCGTCGTCGAACGATGGCGGCTTGGCCGCCGCCCGGGCGCGCGCGAACGCCTCGTCGAGCGCGCCGTCGTCGGTCGCGGCGAGCGGGGCGGCGGTTGCGGCTACAGCGAGCGAGACGCATTCGCGCAACGCGCCTTCGGCGCGACAGACGTCCTGATGCGCCAGGGCGCGCATCAAAATCGCGCGCGGTCGCAGGCCGACCGCGCTTTCCAGCGCCGCTCGGGAAAACGGATAGGTCGGGTAGGGCGGCGCAACGCCGGCTTGCGCGTAGACCGGAGCGAGCCGCTCGCCGAGCAATCGCGCCGCAACGTCGACGCTGGTGATCGGCGGCAGCGCCGGCAATTCGCGAAAACGGTCGGCGGCCGAGGCGACGGTCTTCTGCTTCAGCAGCGGCCAGGTCGCTTCGAGGCAGGAAACCAGCGTCATCGCCCGCCGCTTCATGTCGTGCAGGTCCATCAAGCCGCCGGCCAGCGATTGCAGCAGCGTGTTGGCCTTGCGCGCTTCCGCCTCGTCTTCGGCGCCGTTGGCGTCGCTGACGACAGCGTCGATCTGGTCCACCGCGATCAGCGTCGGCCCGGCGAGCGCCATGATCCACAACAGCCCGCGCACGATCTCCGCCGGCGCCGGCTGCGTGGTGAAGCCGAATTCGCGCCGCCGCGCCTCTTCGCTGTCGTGCCCCTGCAACCACATGGCGGCGCAGGCGCTGGCGTTGAAATCGCGGGAATCCAGCAGCGCCAGCGCCCGGACCACGTCCTGATGACGGCGCGCGCCGGCCGGATCGACGGCGGCGAGCATGGCCAGCAGCAATTCGATCGCGCGCCCCTTCGCCAGCAGCGGATGCGCGGGTCTCGTCGCCGCCGCGCGGGCGGCGGGGTCGGCGCTGAGGTGCTTCAGCACCGCGCGCAAAATCGCCCCGGCCTGGGAATGGCCGCTCGGCATCCGCCGCGACAGCGACTCCAGAAACGCCAGCGCCGCCGCCGCCCAGAAATCGGCGACGCCGACGAAGTCGATCAGCACGAACCAGCCGCCGCCGTCCCAGACCCGGCGCCGCAGCGTGCCCAGGAGATGGGTCTTGCCCGAGCCGGCGCGGCCCGACAACACCTGCCCGATCGGATTGGACTCGCTCGCCCGGGTGCGGGCGAAAAACTCGGCCGCGACGCGATCGGCGAGGTCGCCGTGCAGCCCGTCGACATGGTAGGGCGTTTGCGCCCATACGTCGCGCAGGCCGCGCGTCCAGTGGAAATCCGCCGCCGCGAACGCCTGCAACGCCCTCATCGGATGAGCCGGACGCCACGCATCCGCGCGCGTTCCGTCCCCGTAACGAGGGGACGAATATTCTTTTGCGGCAAACCGCGCTCGAGGCCCGCTGAAATCGCCCGGAATATCAAAATCTGCATCTCGGTCAGCATATGAGCCGCATCTCCATGCGGTTAGCAAGAAACATTGCGCTTATGCGCCGTTTGTCCCCTATCTTTTCGCCGCCGTCCAGCCCAGCCTTGGCGGACGCGGCGGCTGTTTCCTCCAGGCTCCAGCGCGCCTAGACTGCGAGCCGCCGCCGAGGGAGGCCCCCATTGCCCACGCTGATTCGATTTGTCCTGGTGCTCGGCGGGCTGGCGGCGCTCGGCTATGGCGGCCTGTTCGCGCTGGCGAATTTCGTCAAAGTGACGCCGCACGAGATCAGCGCCACGGTCGAATTGCCGAAAGCGCAGCCTTGAGCGCGCTGGTCGAAGCCTTTCTCGACGCGCTCGCCGCCGAACGCGGCGCGGCGAAGAACACGGTCGAATCCTACCGCCGCGATCTCGGCGCCTACGTTGATCATCTCGCCCGCACGGCCCGCACCCCGCTCGACGCCGCCGACGCCGACATTCGCGCCCTGCAAGTCGCCGGCGCCGCCGCCGGCCTCAGCCCGGCCTCGGTGGCGCGGCGGCTGTCGGCGATCCGGCAATTCCACAAGCACCTGTTTGTCGAGGGGCTGCGCGGCGACGACCCGACGCTGGCGCTGGAAGGGCCGCGCCGGCGCCGGCCATTGCCGAAAGTGCTCGGCGTCGCCGAAGTCGCCCGGCTGATCGAGGTCGCGCGCGAAGGGCTCGACGATCCCGCGCGGCCGCCGCGCGAGCGGCTCGCCGCCGCGCGCATGGCCTGCCTGATCGAACTCATCTACGCCTCGGGCCTGCGGGTGTCCGAACTGATCGCGCTGCCGCGCTCGGTCGCGCGGGCGAAAGAGCCGCTGATTCCCATTCGCGGCAAGGGCGACAAGGACCGGCTCGCGCCGTTGTCCGAGCCCGCCCGCGCCGCGATCAAGCGCTACCGCGCTTTGCTCGACGAGGTCGCGCCGGGCCTTGCCGCCAGCCCGTGGCTGTTTCCCTCGGATTCCGAGAGCGGCCACCTCACCCGGCAGGCGTTCGCGCGCGATCTCAAGAGCGCGGCGGCGGCGGCGGGGATCAACGCCGCCCGCGTCAGCCCGCATGTGCTGCGCCACGCCTTCGCCAGCCATCTGTTGCAGAACGGCGCGGATTTGCGGGTTGTGCAGGATCTGCTCGGCCACGCCGACATCTCGACGACGCAGATCTACACCCATGTGCTCGACGAACGCGCCAAGGCGATGGTGCGCGATCTGCATCCGCTCGCCGACGAGGAGACCTGATATGTCGCCATTCGCCCTTGGCAATTCCCTGCTGCTGTTCGCCATTGTCGTGCTGTTTCTGATGACGGTGCGGGTCTGCAACCAGTACCAGCGCGCGGTGGTGTTCTTTCTCGGCCGCTATTCCCGCACCTCCGGCCCCGGTCTCTATTTCATGCTGCCGTTTCTCGAATGGCGCACGCTCGTCGACGTGCGCACGACGACGACCGCCGTCGAGCAGCAGGAGACGATCACCAAGGACAACGTGCCGGTGAAGATCAACGCCGTGATCTGGCGGCGCGTGACCGAGCCGAAGAATTCGCTGATCGAGGTCGCCAATGTCGAGGACGCGGTGACCCAGGCCGCCGTCACGGCGTTGCGCTCCACCATCGGCCAGCACACGCTCGACGACGTGCTGAAGGATCAGGATTCGGTCTCGGCCCAGTTGCAGACGAAACTCGATTCGATCACCGAGCCGTGGGGGGTCAAGGTCGAGCAGGTGCAGATGAAGAACATCGAGATCCCGCCGACCATGCAGCGCGCGATGGCGCAGGAGGCGGAGGCGTTGCGCGAAAA
>JAGWRL010000052.1 GCA_028876585.1 Pseudomonadota bacterium
ATGCCGCGTCTCGTCGCCATGGCGGTTGAGGCGGCGGCGCGCGAGCCCGAGGCTTTGGGATCCTGCGCCTTCCGCTCGGAGCTGGCGGCGATGAAACACGAAACCCAATATTCGAGGCTGTTTCGCTCATGACCAAACAACCGTTGCGCGTCGGCATCGGCGGCCCCGTCGGCTCCGGCAAGACGGCGCTGATGGAGCAACTCTGCAAGCGGCTGCGCGATTCCTACGAGATCGCCGCCATCACCAACGACATCTACACCAAGGAGGACGCGCGCATTCTGGTCGAGGCGGGGGCCTTGGCGCCGGAGCGCATCCTCGGCGTCGAGACCGGCGGCTGCCCGCACACCGCGATCCGCGAGGACGCCTCGATCAATCTGGCGGCGGTCGACGAGATGCGCAAGCGTTTTCCCGCGCTCGACCTGATCCTGATCGAATCGGGCGGCGACAATCTCGCCGCCACCTTCTCGCCCGAACTGGCGGACCTGACGATCTATGTGATCGACGTCTCCGGCGGCGAGAAAATCCCGCGCAAGGGCGGGCCGGGCGTCACGCGCTCGGACCTGCTGGTCATCAACAAGACCGACCTCGCCCCTCACGTCGGCGCCTCGCTCGAAGTGATGGCGCGCGACGCGGCGCGGATGCGCAAGAGCCGGCCGTTCGTGATGAGCAACATGAAGACCGGCGAGGGGGTCGAACAGGTGATCGCCTTCATCAAGGAGAAGGGCGGGCTGTAAGGGGCTTGCAACGGGCGCCAAGACGGCGCCTAATCGCGGCGAAATGTTGAACGGAACCACCGTCTTCGCCGCCGCGATCGGCTATGTGCTGGTCCTGTTCGCGGTCGCTTACTGGGGCGATCACGCGGGGCGCAAGTTCCTGGTCGGGCGCAAGCGCACGCTGGTCTATGCGCTGAGCCTGGCCGTCTATTGCACCTCGTGGACCTATTACGGCTCGGTCGGGCTCGCCTCGGCGCGCGGCGTCGATTTCCTGCCGATCTATATCGGCCCCGTGCTCGCCATCGGCCTGGGGCATCGCTTCGTGCGCCGCATCGTCGAACTGGCGCGGGCGCAAAATCTGACCACGGTGGCGGATTTCGTCGCCGCCCGTTACGGCAAGTCGCAGCTCGTCGCGGCGCTGGCGGCGCTGATCGCGCTGATGGCCTCGGCGCCCTATATGGCGCTGCAACTCAAGGCGATCACGCAGACGATGCTGCTGGTGATCGAATCGTTCGAGCGCGGCCGGCTGACGCCGCCGACCCCCTCGCCGGAATTCTCGCTCGCGGTGACGTTCCTGCTCGCGGTGTTCGCGATGGCCTTCGGCACGCGGCGGCTCAATCCGGCCGAGCGGCAGGACGGGTTGATGCTGGCGGTGGCGGCGGAATCGCTGGTCAAGCTGATCGCCTTCCTCGCCGTCGGCGCCTTCGCCGTCTGGGGCCTGTTCGGCGGGCTGGACGCGCTGTCGCAGATCGCGCAGCGGCCGGAGATCGCCGCCAGGGTCGGCTTCGCGCCCAATGCGGCGAACTGGATCGTGGTGACGCTGCTGTCGGCCAACGCCGCGCTGCTGCTGCCGCGCCAGTTTCACGTCGCCATCGTCGAGAACGCCGATCCGCGCGACACCCGCGCCGCCGCGTGGCTGTTTCCGCTCTATCTCGTCGCCATCAACCTGTTCGTGCTGCCGCTGGCGGTGGCGGGGCTGGCGACCTTCGCGCCGGGCGAGATCGACCAGGATCTGACCGTGCTGGCGCTGCCGCTGCGCGCCGGCGCGCCGTTGCTGGCGCTGACGACGATGATCGGCGGCTTGAGCGCGGCCACCGCGATGGCGGTGGTGGAGAGCGTCGCGCTGGCGATCACCGTCTCCAACGATCTGGTGATGCCGATCCTGCTGCGAAGGCGGGCGGCGCAGGGGCGGGCGGCGGAGGGCGAATTCGGCGCGCTGGTGCTGTTCGTGCGCCGGGCGGCGATCTTCTTCGTGCTGGCGCTCGGCTACGCCTATGCGCGCCTCGCCAGCGACGCGGCGCTGGCCTCGATCGGGCTGTTGTCGTTCGCGGCGATCGCGCAGGTCGCGCCGGCCTTTCTCGGCGGCCTGTTCTGGCGCCGCGGCACGGCGGGCGGCGCGGCGGCGGGGATGATCGTGGGCTCGCTGGCGTGGCTCTATCTGCTGTTCCTGCCCTCGCTCGCCGCCGACGAAACCTTGCGACAGGTTTTGCGCGAGGGGCCGCTCGGGTTCGCCTGGGCGCGTCCGGCGGCGCTGGTCGGCTTCGCCTCGTCGGCCTTCGTCGGCGGCGTCGTGCTGTCGCTGGGCGCCAACATCCTCGCCTTTCTCGCCGTCTCGCTGCTGCGCCAGCCGACGCTGCTGGAGCGCACGCAGGCGCTCGGCTTCGTCGGCGACGAACCGCTCGCCAAGAGCCAGGCGTTCCGGCTCTGGCGCGCCTCGGCGACCATCGGCGACATCGAGGCGACGGTGGCGCGCTTCATCGGCGCGGCGCGGGCGCGGCGCTCGTTCGATGCGCTGTTCTCCGAGCGCGGCGTCGATCGGCACGCCAGCGCCGAGGCGGACGCCATCGTCATCCGCCACGCCGAGCATCTGCTGTCGCCGGTGATCGGCGCCTCGACCTCGCGGCTGGTGCTGTCGCTGCTGCTGCGCCGGCGCGCGATGTCGGGCAAATCGGCGTTGAAGATGCTCGACGACGCTTCGGCGGCGATGCAGTCGAGCCGCGACACGTTGCAGCACGCGCTCGACCATGCGCGCCAGGGCATCAGCGTGTTCGACGCCAATCTGGCGCTGGTGGCGTGGAACCGCGCCTTCGCCGAATTGTTCGATCTGCCGCCGTCGATGCTGCGCGAGGGGTTCGGGCTCGATGCGATCGTGCGCTACAACGCGGCGCGCGGGGTCTACGGACAGGGCGCCTCGGACGATTTCGTCGCCGAGCGGATCGCCAGCCTGCTCGACCGCGACGAACCGACGCGGCTGCGGCTGCATCGCTCGCAGCGCGTGCTGGAGGTGCGCTCGGCGCGCCTGCCCGACGGGGGCATCGTCACCACCTACGCCGACATCACCCAGACGGTGGCGTTCGAGGACGAACTCGCCGCCGCCAACGAAAGCCTGGAGCGCCGCGTCGGCGAGCGCACCGCCGAACTGGAGCGCCTCAACGCCGAACTCGCCCGCGCCAAGACCGCCGCCGAGGACGCCAATCTGTCGAAAACGCGCTTCCTCGCCGCCGCCGGCCACGACATCCTGCAACCGCTCAACGCGGCGCGGCTCTACGCCAGTTCGCTGGTGGAGACGGCGCCCGACGCGCCGACCGAAGAGCGGGTCCATCTCGCCCGCAATGTCGACGCCTCGCTGGAGGCGGTCGAGGAGATTTTGAGCGCGCTGCTCGACATTTCCCGGCTCGACGCCGGCGCCACCCGGCCGGAGATCGGCGACGTTTCGCTGGCCGAACTGTTCCGCCAGCTGGAGATCGAATTCACGCCGATGGCGCGCGCCAAGGGGCTGAAGCTGACCTTCGTCGCCACGCGGCTCGCCGTGCGCTCGGACCGGCGGCTGCTGCGGCGGCTGTTGCAGAATTTCGTCTCCAACGCGATCAAATACACGCCGCGCGGCCGCGTTCTGGTCGGCGCGCGGCGGGCGGGCGACAGCGCGCGGGTCGAGGTGTGGGACACCGGCCTTGGCATTCCCGAGGCCAAGCGCGCGCGCGTGTTCGACGAGTTCCACCGTCTCGATCAGGGCGCCAAGGTCGCGCGCGGGCTGGGGCTCGGCCTTTCCATCGTGCAGCGGCTGGGGCGGGTGCTCGACCATCCCATCGGCTTGGCTTCGCAGCACGGACGCGGCTCGGTGTTCTCGGTCGAGGCGCCGCTGAGCCGCTCCGCCGTCGCCGCGCCGTCCGAGGCGCCGGCGCCGGAGCCGGCGGCGGCGCTCGATCCGTTGTCGGGCCTGCATGTGCTGGCGATCGACAACGAGCCGCGCGTGCTGGAGGGCATGCGGACGCTGATCGGCAAATGGGGCTGCACGGTCGCCACGGCGAGCGGGCTGGGCGAAGCGCTGACCCGGCTCGATCCGCCGCCCGACGTCGTGATCGCCGACTATCATCTCGACGACGGCGACGGGCTCGCCGCCATCGCCGCCGTGCGGGCGCGGCTGGGGGCCGCGATTCCGGCGGTGCTGGCGACCGCCGACCGCAGCGTCGAGGTGCGCGACGCCTGCGTGGGGGCGCAAGTCGCGCTGCTCAACAAGCCGATCAAGCCGGCGCCGCTGCGCGCGCTGCTGACGCGGGGGTTGTCGTTGAAGGCGGCGGCGGAGTAGGAGGACGGCCTGGCGCGACGGAGACATCGACATGAGCGGAACAACGGAAGCCCTGGTCGTCAACCCTGACGAGCGACCGCGCGAGGCGTTCGAGGACGCGACGCGGGGCGACGTCTCCTGGGTGACGTTCTTCAGCGGCGACCGGACGTCGACGGCGGACATGAGCTGCGGCCTGATGGAGGTCGCGCCGAACGGCGGCCATCTGGCGGCGCATCGCCACGCCGAGTCCGAATTGTATTTCGTCGCCGAGGGGCGCGGAACCGTGACCATCGACGGCGTGCGGCGCGAACTGCGGCCCGGCGCGGCGGTGTTCATTCCCGGCGATGCGGAACATTCCGTCGTCAATGACTCGGACGCGCCGCTGAAGGTGTTTTACGTATTTCCGATCGGCAATTTCGCCGATGTGGTCTACCGCTTCTCGGCGTGAGCGGCGGCCCTATTGCACCTCGAACGCGGCCCACATGCCGTTGAGATACGGGCCGCGGGAGTTGCTGGTCACGATATAGACCCCGGAGCGCAAATCCATCGTGGCGACGCCGGTGGATTGCGGCACGAGGTTGGGGATTCGGCCCACCGCGTCGTCGGCGTAGTCGAGATCGTCGCTGGCGCCGTTGCGCAGCAACAACTCCCGGCCGTCGCCTCTCATTGGCAATACGATGATCTCGCGCCCGGCGCGGGCGGACGCGTTCGTCACCTTCAGCGTGATCTTGCCGCGCGCCACCTTGCGCGGCGCGGCGCTGACGCCCTTTTCGCTGACGGTGACCGAGACGACGGATTGCGCCTTCGCTTCGTAGGTCGAGACGGCGAACAGGCAGAGCATCGCCGCCAAAAGTTGCGTTTTCCGATCGGACATGTGCGCTCGCGTTTTGGACTGGCTTGCGGCCGCGGGGCCGGAAGGGGCGGAGCGGGGAATCGCCCGCAACCCGTCCTTGCATCGCCTCGATCAGGCGTTTGAGGACGTGGCCGAGCATATCCACAAATGTGTCGACAGCTTGGTGAGCCCCGATTCCCATGCGCTTGTGCGCGGATGGATCGCGCTTGTAAGGAAGGGAGCGAGACGGATGCAGGGAGGCCCCGAATGACCTACGAAAATATTCTGGTCGAAACCCATGGCAAGGTCGGGCTGATCCGGCTCAACCGGCCCAAGGCGCTCAATGCGCTGAGCCGGGGCCTCATTGGCGACCTGAATGCGGCGCTGCGCGGTTTCGAGGCCGACGCGGATATCGGCGCCATCGTGCTGACCGGCTCGGAAAAAGCCTTCGCCGCCGGGGCCGACATCAAGGAGATCGAGAGCCTGACCTTCGCCGACGCCTTCCTCGGCGACCCGTTCGTGGCTTGGGAATTCGTGACGAAAGTGCGCAAGCCGGTGATCGCGGCGGTGGCCGGCTTCGCGCTCGGCGGGGGGTGCGAACTGGCGATGATGTGCGATTTCATCGTCGCCTGCGAGACCGCCAGATTTGGCCAGCCCGAGATCAAGCTCGGCGTCATCCCCGGCGCCGGCGGCACGCAGCGGCTGACCCGGTTCGTCGGCAAGTCGAAGGCGATGGACATGGTTCTGACCGGCCGCATGATGGACGCGGCCGAGGCGGAGCGCTCGGGGCTGGTGTCGCGCATTCTGCCGGCGGAGAATTTCGTCGCCGAAGTGGTCAAGATCGCTGAGCAGATCGCGGCGCTCGGCGCGCCCTCGGTGCAGGCGGCCAAGGAGGCGGTCAACCGGGCCTATGAGACGACGCTGAGCGAGGGCGTGCTGTTCGAGAGGCGGCTGTTCTTCGGGCTGTTCTCGACCGAGGACCAGAGCGAGGGCATGCGCGCTTTCGTCGAGAAACGGCCGGCGGCGTTTAAGAATCGATGAATTGGCGGGCGGGCGCTGACATGCTAGAGCGGCGCCGGAACAACAACAGCGGGGACTGACATGAAACTCTTCCGTCACGGCGCCGTCGGCGCGGAGCGCGCCGGCGCGGTGGACGCCAACGGCGTCAAGCGCGACCTGTCGCTGCTCGTGCCCGACATCACGCCGGACTGGCTGTCGGCCGAAAAACTCGCCGCGCTGCGGGCGATCGATCTGTCGAAAATGCCAGTGGTGGCGGACGGGGTGCGGATCGGCGCGCCGGTCGGCGGCTCGCGCCAGTTCATCGCCATCGGCCTCAACTACGGCAAGCACGCGGCCGAGACGGGGGCGCAGTCGCCCAAGGAGCCGATCGTGTTCAACAAGGCGATCACCTCGATCCAGGGCCCCAACGACCATGTGACGCTGCCCGAGGGCTCCGAGCAGATGGACTGGGAGGTCGAACTCGGCGTGATCATCGGGACGACGGCGCGGCGCGTGCCCAAGGACAAGGCGCTGTCCTATGTCGCCGGCTATTGCCTCGCCAACGACCTGTCCGAGCGGCATTGGCAGATCCATCGCGGCGGCCAGTGGGTGAAGGGCAAGAGTTTTGACACGTTCGGGCCACTTGGCCCGTGTCTGGTGACGGCGGATGAGGTTCCCAACCCGCAGGCGCTGCCGGTGTCGCTGAAGGTCAATGGCGTGATGCGGCAGAACAGCAACACCAGCGACATGATCTTCTCGGTCGCCGAGATCGTCGCGCATCTGAGCCTGTTCATGACGCTGCTGCCCGGCGACGTGATCGTCACCGGCACGCCGGAGGGCGTCGGCCTGGGGCAGAAGCCGCCGGTGTTCCTCAAGCGCGGCGACGTGATGGAACTCGACGGCGGCATCCTCGGTTCGCAGCGTCAGACGGTGGTGTGAGCGCCAAGCTGCCGTTGCGGCGCCTCTCTTAACCGCCGCGCGCTAAACTCCCTCGCGCGAGGGAGTTGTCGGGGTGCAGCGCACGGGCGTCGTATTTGTCGGTTGCGGCTACGTCGCCGATTCCTATCGGCAATGCCTTGATTTGCACGAGGAATTGCGGCTGGTCGGGGTCTATGACCGCGACCCGCAGCGGCTTTCGGCGTTCGCCGGCTATTGGGGCGAGCGCGCTTATCGCTCGCTCGACGAGGCGCTGGCCGAGCCGGACGCGCAAATCGTCGTCAATCTCACCAGCGTCGACAGCCATTTCGAGGTGACGCGCGCCGCGCGACGAGGCGCACGCGGCGGGGCGGCGGATCGCGGCCGCGCCGTGCAACGTGCTGGGCGAGAGCGCGCAGACGCTATGGAGGGCCGTGCGCGAGGGCCGGATCGGCGCGCAGCGCCTCGTCTACGCCGAGCTTGACGACGGCATGGTGCACAAGGCGGCCTATCGCGACTGGATCAGCCGCAGCGGCCGCCGTTGGCCGGCGCGCGACGAATTCGAGATCGGCTGCACGTTCGAACATGCGGGCTACGCGCTGACGCTGCTGGCGGCGATGTTCGGCCCGGCGCGGCGGGTGACCGCCTTCGCCCGACTGATCGCGCCGGACAAGGCGACTGAGCCGCCGCTCGATCATCCCGCGCCCGATTTCTCGGTCGGGCTGGTCGAATTCGACGCCGGCGTGACGGCGCGGATCACCAATTCGATCGTCGCCCCCTACGATCACCGCTTCCGGGTGATCGGTGACGACGGCTCGCTCGAAATCCGCGAATTGTGGGACTATGCCAGCCCGGTGCGGTGGCGCCGCCCCGCGATTTCGCGGCTCGCCCGCTTCGCCGAGCGCCGCTTCGGCGGCCTGCCCGCCGCCAAATTGCCGCCGGCGCGAAAATGCCCGCTGCCGCGCGGGCGCGGCCGGCCGACGATGGATTTTTTGCGCGGCGTCGCCGAACTGGCGCAGGCGATCCGGGACGAGCGGCCGTGCCGGCTCGACGCCGATTTCGCCGTGCATGTCGCCGAGGTGACGGAGCGGCTGCAACATCCCGAACGCTTTCCCGCCGGCGGGGCGGTCGCCAACGGCTTCGCGCCGATCTCGCCGATGTCCTGGGCCTGAGCGCATGCACGCCACGTTGATCACCTGCTCGTTTCGCGGCGATCTCGACGTCTGCCGGCTGCTCTGCCGCAGCATCGACCTCTACGCCTGCGCCGATTTCGAGCACCGGCTCTATGCGCCCGCGCGCGACCTGCCGCTGTTCGCCGATCTGGCGAGCGCGCTCCGGCGCATCGCAACGCAGGAGAGCCTGCTGCCGCGCTGGCTGTGGACGCTTCCGCTGCCGCGGCCAGAATGGCGCGAGCGGCTCGGATTGCCGCGCCGCAACGTCTATCTCAGCCTGTTGCACGGGCCGGTGCGCGGCTGGATCGCGCAGCAGCTCATGAAGATTGCCGCCAGCCTCGCCGCCGACGACGAGATCATCGCGCATATCGACAGCGATTCCGCTTTGGTGGCCCCGCTGACGCTGGCGCATCTGCGCCGCGACGGGCGCACCCGGCTCTATGCCGGCGAAGTCGCCGAGCGCCACGCCGGCCACGCGCTCCGGTGCTCCGAAGCGGCGCGGCTGCTCGGCCTGCCGGCTGGCGATTATTACCGGGCCGAATATATCGCGCCGCTGGTGGTGTGGCGCCGCCCGGTGGTGCGGGCGATGGCGGCGCGCATCGAGGAGGCGACGGGCGGAGACTGGGCGCGCGCGCTCGCGGCGACGCGGCATTTCTCCGAATATGTGTTGTACGGCGTATTCGCGCGGCATGGGCTCGGCGTCGAGGCGGCCGGCCTGCGCGCGGAGGCGGGCAACCTCTCTCTGGCGCGCTGGGTCGCTTCCCTCGACGATCCCGCCGGGATCGACGAGTTTGTCGCGCAGGCGCGAGCCGATCAACTTGTCTGCTGCCTGAAATCGACGCTCGCGGTTTCGCTGCCAACGCGCGCGGCCGTCTACCGCTGCGCCGGCGAGGCGATCGCGGCGTTGCAGGCGCCAGCGCGCGACGTCGCGGCGTGATCAGAGTTGTTAGAGCGCGCCGAGGCTGGCGATGTCGTCGACATAGCTGCCGCCCGGCGCGTTCGAGTTCACTTTGACGACGGTGTAGCTCAGCGTCGCGTCGGCGCTGCGCGAGATCGAATATTGCAATCGGGTCGAGCCGACATAAGTCGTGTCGATGCGCGGGTCGCCGATGTAATAGGCGCGATCGACGCGCGCGTAGGCCGAGGCCGACCAGCGCTTGTGCAGTTGATAGGTGGCGTCGAGCGCGCCGGAGACATCGCGCGCGGGATCGCCGCGTGGGGCGGAGCGGCGTCGGGGTGCTGGAACCGGTGAAGCTCGCGTCCGCTCATGCCGACAACGCCAGCGCGCGGGTGGGATGCCAATAGAGCTTGGCCCCCAGCACCGGGCTTGCGGCGGTGGTCGGCAGCGGCGCCTGATCGACCTGCATCTGATAGCCGGGAACGCCTCGCCGCGAAACAATCCGATCCGGTCGGAGCCGAGGCCGACCACGGCGCGGTAGCCGTGCGAGCGCAGCGCCTGATCGGCGTATTGCGCCAGTTCTCCGACGTCTCCGCGTAGCTGAGAGCCGCCGCGTTGCGTCAACGTGGCGACGAGGCTGCCGCGATTGGCTTGCGACAACGCACCGACGGTCCCGGTGATCTGGTTGTCGCCGGGATAGATCGGCGCCTCCGGCGACAACGCCACTTCGCGGAACGTCGTTGCGCCGGCGCGCGGCGCCAAAACGGTCGAGCGGCTGGCGCGATGGCGCTGAGCACGTTGAGGCCGGTATGATAGGGGAATTCGCCCGGCTTCTCGACCTCGCCGAGCACATAGAACGGGCGGAATTCCGCGATCGTGACATTGACGATCGGATTGAGCAGATATTGTTGCTCGCGCGGCGCGGCGCTGTCCGTGGGTTGGTCAGGCTTCGACGGCGCGGCGCGCCAGCTTGAGCCGGGGCAGGCGCGGGAAAAAGGTCGGCAGGGCGAGCGCGGCGAACACGACGGCGCAACGCGCGTAGCGCGCGCCGAGCCGCCCGGCGCGCTGCATCCAGCCCGGCGCGCGGGCGACATGGCCGGAGATGAAATCGAGCGCGGCGGCGAAACAGAGAAAGCCGACCTCGGGGCGGCGCGCGTGCAGCATGTCGGCGAGCAGTTCCTGTTTGGGCGCGCCCAGCGACACCACGCAGAGCCGCGCGCCGGAGGCGCGGATGCGCTCGGCCAGCGCGTCGGCTTCGTCCTGCGTCATACTTTGCGCGAAGCGCGGCGCCTCGCGGCCGGCGACGTGGAGATCGGGGATGCGGCGTTGCAATTCGTCGAGCGCGATCGTCTGGCTCTGCGGGCCGGGGCCGACGAAATAGACCGGCGCGCGCTGGCCGGCGGCCTGCCGGCACACCGGCTCAAGCAGATTCGCGCCGGTGGTGCGTCGCAGATCGACGCCGGTTTGTTTGAGGCTCCACACGATCGGCCAGCCGTCGGCGGTGACGAAATCGGCGCGATGACAGGCCCCGCCGAAGCGGCGGTCCTGGCCGAGCTTGACGACGTGATCGAGATTGGCGGTGAAGATGGTGTAGCCGCGCCGTTTGGTTGTGCGCTCGGCGATCGCCGCCAACGCCTCGCGCGCATTGGCGATGTTGATATGCAGATCAAAACCCTCGGCGCGCGCGGAGGGGGAGGTAAACTCGACGCTGCTCATCGCAAACTCACGCGCCGCCGTCGTGGCGAACGCGATGACGCAACGTTGTCAGACTCAAACAATGTCTGACCAATCGTCTCCTTCGCGGTCTCACGATAGAGCGGGTGCAGGCGGCCGAGCGACAGCTTGCCGACGACGCCGGCCAGCGCTTACGAGGCTTCGTCGCGCGCCTCGCCGCCGCGCAGCGCCGGGACGATCGCGCCCGGCGCGAGCCACAGCGCCTGCGCCAGCGCCCTGCCGCGCAGCCGCCAGCGCGCCAGCCGCGGCGAGGGACTGAGGTCGGCGATCGCGGCGGCGCAAATAGGCCGGTTCGCAGCGCGCCGCCGGCACAAATTCGAACCCGCGCAGCGAGGGTCGCCAGGCGAAGCGGCGGCCGGCGCGTTGCAGGCGGCAGAACAGGTCGAAATCCTCGCCGCCCGCCAGACCGAAGGCGGGATCGAAGCGCGCTTGCGCTAGCGCGCTGGCGCGCAACAGCGCGTTGCCGGGCGTGAGCGCGGCGCCGCGCGTCTTGTGCGGCCCGAAAGCGTATAGCGCGCTGCCCTCAAGCGCGTTGAGGTTGCGGGTGAACAGTTTTTGCGCGGCTGATGTGGGTTGGGCGCCGTCCTCGAACTGCGGCGCGATGGCGCCGAACAGCGCGTCGGCCGAGGTTTCGTTGATCGCGCGCCGCGCTTCGAGGAACCAGTCGCGCGCGACATGCTGGTCGTCGTCGAGGAAGGCGAGCCAGGGCGCGCCGCTCGCCTCCAGCGCCACATTGCGCGCGCGCGAGATATTGGCGGGATGGGCGGCAAGGCCGGTGATCGCAAAGGGCTGCGCGTCGTCGCGCGCGCGCGGCGGCGGCCGCGATCACGGGCGCGGCCTCGCCGCTGTCGCTGTTGTCGACCACCAAAACTTCGATTGAAAGATCGGGCGGCCGCTCGGCGGCGATCAGGCTCGCCAGCGCGCGTTGCAGCAGCGCGTTGCGACGATGGGTGCAGATGGCGAAAGTGAGAGCGGGGGTCATGAGTTGGCGCGCGCCGGGGCGAGCATGACGACGACCATCAGGCTCCAGAGCGGGGCGCCGCGCAGCATGGCTTGGAGGACCGCCAAGCCGGCGAGATAAGTGGCGGGCTTGCCGACGTTGAGCGCCAGATCGAGATAGCCGTCACGGGCTTGATTGATGACGCCGACGTCCCCGAACGCGCCGATGCAGGCGTAGCCGCAATAGGCCGTCGCGATAAAGGGAAAGACGCCGCCGCGCGCGGCTGCGGGCGCTGGTGCGCCGTCGACAGTCGCGCCGGGGTGGACAAGAGCGGGTCTCTTGGGCCGATGGTTACTTGTTTGATCTGACAATGGCGCGAGAAGATTTAAGCTTTCCCTTTCGGAAAGCGTTAACAGAGACGGATTTGATGCTTGTCTCGGTGGTGATGCCGACGCGCCATCGGCCCGCGCCGCTGGCGCGCGCGCTCGCCAGCCTGCGCGCGCAGGCGCTCATCCCCGGCGTCGAACTCGAAATCGTCGTGGTCGACAATTCGGAACAGGGCGAGGCCGCGGCGAGGTTGGCGGGCGCGGCGGATGTGCGGGTCAGGCGCGAGCCGCGGCCGGGCGTGGCGCAGGCGCGCAACGCCGGGGTGGCGGCGGCGCGGGGCGAATGGAACGCCTTTCTCGACGACGACGAGGAGGCCGCGCCCGGCTGGATCGCGGCGCTGGCGGCGGCGGCCGTCGCCAGCGGCGCCGACGCGCCGTTCGGCCTATCTGGGCGCCAACATTTCGATGTTTCGCGCGCGCGCGCTCAGCGGCGCGGCGACGTTCGATCTGGCGCTCAACGAATCCGGCGGCGAGGATTCGTTGTTGATCGAGCGGCTGCGGCGCGGCGGGGCGACGTTCGTCTATGCGGCGCGGGCGCGCGTGGTGGAATGGGCGCCGGCGCGGCGGTTGAACTGGCGCTACGTCGCCAAGCGCAAATTCCTCAGCGGGCAAATCCGGGTGTTCGTGCAGGCGATGGCGGCGCCGCGCCGCTGGGATCGCGTCGCGCTGTGGATGGCGGTCGGCGCGGCGCAATGCGCGCTCGCCGGCGCGGCGACGCTGGCGCGCGGTCGCCTATGGCGGCCTGGGCAAGCTTTTTTGGCAGCGCGGCTTCCGCCCGGCGCTCTATGGCGCGGGGCATGTCTCCTAGGCGCGGCGGAGAATCGCCACGCGGCGGGAACGGACGGTCCAGGTCGGCGTTCTTCAGACGATGTCGAATGTTGTGAGGAGGAAGTCATGGGTTTCGGAAAAGGGATTCTCCTGTGGTTAATAGGCATTCCGCTGCCGATCATCATTCTGCTGGCGCTGTTCTGGCATCATTGACGATGGTCTAGCCGGCCAATCGCCGGGCCTGGTCTCAATCCAAGCGCGCCGCCCAATAATCGGCCTGCAACCGCGCCGCCTCGTCCTCCAGCAACGGGCCGATCACCTCGGTTGGGCGCTGGCCGGCCGCGAACACGACGCGGCAGGGCAGGTCGAGCGTCGGGTTCTCGTCATGCGCGCCGGTGGCGGCTTTCAACCCCTTTTCGCTCTGCCCGTAGACGACGCGGCCGATCCCGGCCCAGTAGAGCGCGCCCGCGCACATCGCGCAGGGTTCGGCCGAGGAATAGAGCGTGCTGCGTTGCAGATCGGCGAGATCGAGATTGCGCGCGGCCCAGGAGGCCAGCAGCCGCTCGGCGTGCGCGGTGCGGTCGCCCCCTTCGGCGCTGTAGCCGTTGCCTTGCTCGCGCAGCACCTCGCCCGCCGGCCCGACGAGGAGGGCGCCGAAAGGGTGGTCGCCGCCCTCCCTGGCGCGCGCGGCGACGGCGAACGAACGGCGCAAGAAGTGCAGATCCTGGTCGGCGGTCATGTTCATCCTCCGGAAAATTCTTTCACCATGGCGCGGGCGCGCGGGAGCCGACAGCGGCCGAACGGGAATAGTGTTTCCTCAAAAATCGATAAATGAAAGGGCAGGGCGCCCAATTGACGGGCGGTTCGCGGCGCGGTCTAACCGGTGGGAACGAACCGGCGCGGCTCCATGAGGGCGGCGCGGAGTTTGCATCAGGGGCGGAAACGCGCGGCTAGCGCGAGCGCGGGGGCGGTATGGGCAGTAGGGATGGCGCGCCGCGCCTGGAATTGCGCGGCGTCACGAAGCGATTTCCCGGCGTGCTGGCGAACGACAATGTCAGCCTGATCGTCCGTCCCGGCGAGATTCACGCCCTGCTCGGCGAAAACGGCGCCGGCAAATCGACGCTGGTCAAGATGATCTATGGCGTCCTGGCGCCCGATTCCGGCGACATTCTGTGGGACGGGACGCCGGTGCGGGTCGCCAATCCGCGCGCGGCGCGCAAGCTCGGCATCGGCATGGTGTTCCAGCATTTCTCGCTGTTCGAGGCGCTGAGCGTGCTGGAGAACATCGCCCTCGGCGTCGACGCCAAAATCCCGCAAAACCAGTTGGAGGCGGAAATCCGCCGCGTGCTCGACCTCTACGGGTTGAAGCTCGATCCGCAGCGCATCGTCTCGACGCTGAGCGTGGGCGAGCGGCAGCGGATCGAGATCGTGCGCGCCTTGCTGCTCAACCCGAAACTGCTGATCATGGACGAGCCGACCTCGGTGCTGACGCCGCAGGAGGTCGAGCAATTGTTCGAGACGCTGCGCAAGCTCGCCGCGCAGGGCTGCTCGATCCTCTACATCTCCCACAAGCTGCACGAGATCATCGCGCTGTGCGAGACGGCGACGATTTTGCGCGGCGGCCGGTTCATCGCCGAATGCGATCCCAAACGGGAGACCTCGCGCAGCATGGCCGAGCTGATGATCGGCGCCAATCTGAAGGAGATCGCGCGCACGCCGCAGCGCGCCTTCGGCCCGGAGAAATTCGCGGCGCGGGCGCTGAGCCTGCCCAAGCTCGGCGATTTCGGCGTGGCGCTGAAGCAGGTGTCGTTCTCGGTGCGCGCGGGGGAAATTCTCGGCGTCGCCGGCGTCGCCGGCAACGGGCAGAACGAATTGATGGAGGCGCTGAGCGGGGAAGTCGCCGCGCCCGACGGCATGATCCTGCTCGAAGGCAGGAAGATCGGCCGGCTCGGGCCGACGCAGCGGCGCGCGCTGGGCCTGGCCGCCGTGCCGGAGGAGCGCAACGGCCACGCGGCGGTGGGCGATCTGACGCTGGCGCTGAACGGCGCCCTGACCGCGCGGCGAAGGATGGGCTTCATCACCGGCGGCCTGTTGAGCATGGGGCGCGCGCGCGCCTACGCCAGCAAGGTGATCGCGACGTTCACCGTCAAGGCGCTGGGGCCGCAGTCGACGGCGGGCTCGCTGTCGGGCGGCAATTTGCAGAAATTCATCATGGGCCGCGAGATCTTGCAGGAGCCGGCGGCGATCGCGGTGAGCCAGCCGACCTGGGGCGTCGACGCCGGCGCGGCGGCGGCGATCCGGCAGGCGCTGGTCGATCTGGCCGCGCGCGGCTGCGCCATTCTCGTCATCAGCCAGGACCTCGACGAGTTGCTCGAACTCTGCGACTCGCTGGTGGTGATCAATCTGGGGAGCCTGTCGCGCGTGATGAAGGTGGGCGAAGCCTCGATCGAGGAGATCGGTCTGTTGATGGGCGGCGTGCATGGCGATCCGCAGGCGACGGTGGAAATGACGGAGGCCCTGCATGCGCATCCGATTTGAGAAGCGGCGCGAACTCAGCCGCGTCATGCTGGTCTTGAGCCCGATCGGCGCCGTGGCGGCGACGATGATCGTCGGCGCGATCATCTTCGAGGCGATCGGCTATGACGGGCCGGACGCGGTGAAGGACATTTTCTTCACGCCCGTTCTCGCCTCCTACAAATGGCAGGACGTCGCCGCCAAGGCCGCCCCGCTGATCCTGATCGCGCTCGGCTTGACGCTCGGCAATCAGGCCAAGGTGTGGAACATCGGCGCCGAGGGGCAATACATTCTCGGCGCGCTCGGCGGCGCGGGCGTGGCGATCCTGACGCAGGACATGCAGGGCTGGTGGATCGTGCCGCTGATGATCGTCAGCGGCATGGCGGCCGGCGCGCTCTGGGCGGCGCCGGTCGCGTGGCTGCGCAACCGCTACGGCGTCAACGAAATCCTGTCGAGCCTGATGCTGGTCTATGTCGCCGCGCAATTGCTCAACTATCTCGTGACCGGCCCGTGGAAAGACCCGCACGGGCAGAATTTCCCGCAGACCGCGCCGTTCACCGCCAGCCAGCGGCTGCCCGCCGCCTTGTTCGGCCAACCGTTCCCGCCCGGCCTCTATATCGCCTTCGCGCTGGCGCTGGTGTTCTGGTTGGTGATGGCGCGCACCGAATATGGGCTCGGCATCCGCGTCGTCGGCGAGGCGCCGCGGGCGGCGCGCTACGCCGGCTATCGCGCCTCCGACGCGGTGTGGTCGACGCTGCTGATTTCGGGCGCGATGGCGGGGCTGGCCGGCGTGCTGGAGGCGACGACGCAATCGGGCCAGCTCAATCTCGGCTTTCCCTCCGGCTATGGCTTCACCGCGATCATCGTCTCGTTCCTCGGCCGGCTGCACCCCATTGGCATCGCGCTGGCGGGGGTGGTGCTGGCGATCTCCTATGTCGGCGGCCAGGTGGCGCAGACGACGGTGCATGTGCCGAGCGCGACCGCCGGCATCTTTCAGGCGATGATGCTGTTTTTCATTCTCGCCAGCGATGTGCTGGTGCGCCGGCGCCTCCGCATCGAGTGGGGCGCGGGACAAGCAAAGGCGGCGCGCGCATGAGCCTCGATCAGATCATCGCGGCGTTTCTGACCGTGGTCAACATCACGACGCCGATCCTGTTCGCCGCCACCGGCGAACTGGTGGCGGAGAAGAGCGGTGTGCTCAATCTCGGCGTCGAGGGCATGATGCTGTGCGGCGCGATCGCCGGCTTCGCCGTGACGTTCCTGTGCTCCGACCCGGAGCTGGCTGATACGTTGCCGTGGCTGGCGGCGGCGGGGCCATGGCTCGGCGTGGTCGCGGCGGCGCTCGCGGGCGCGCTGTCGTCGCTGCTGTTCGGCTTCATGGCGCTGACGCTGGGCGCCAATCAGGTGGCGAGCGGGCTGGCGCTGGTGATCTTCGGCACCGGCATTTCCTCGCTGATCGGCACGGCCTTCTTCGGCGTCGCGATCACGCCGTTCGATCAACTGTTCCCCGATTCGCTGGCGCAGGCGCCGATCGCCCGGGTCGTGTTCGGCTATTCTCCGCTGGTCTATTTCGGGCTGATCATGTTGGCGGCGGTGGGGTGGTTCCTCAACCGGACACGGGCCGGGCTGGTGCTGCGCGCGGTCGGCGAGAACGATCTCTCGGCCCATTCGATCGGCTATTCCGTGATTGGCGTGCGCTATCTCGCAGTGATGTTCGGCGGCGCGATGGCGGGGATTGGCGGCGCTTATTTCTCGATGGTGATCACGCCGCTATGGGCGGAGCGGATGACGGCGGGGCGCGGCTGGATCGCGCTGGCGCTGGTGGTGTTCTCGGGCTGGCGGGCGGGGCGGCTGCTGGGCGGCGCTTATTTCTTTGGATTGTTCATGACGCTTGAACTTTATGCCAAGGCGTCGGGATTTTCCTTCCTTCCCAGCCAGTTCTGGGCTTCAATGCCGTATCTGATGGCGGTGATCGTGCTGGCGGTGATGTCGGCGCGCGGGCGCGTTGGATCGGAAGCGCCGGCGTGTCTGGGCAAGCCGTTCATACCGGACGCTTGAGAGTTCAATCGGAGGAGCGAAGCAAATGACAACGTTCAATCGCCGCGGCCTGATCAAATCCGTGGGCGCGGCGGCGCTGGCGGCGCCGTTCATCAACCGGACCGCGCTCGGCGATACGCCGCTGAAGGTCGGCTACATCTATCTCGGGCCGATCGGCGATTACGGCTGGACCTGGGCGCACGAGAAGGGCCGCAAGGAGATGGTCGCCGCGCTCGGCGGCAAGGTGACGGCCGATTATGTCGAGAACGTCAACGAAGACCAGAGCGCGACGCCGGTCATCCGCGATCTCGCCAAATCCGGCCACAAGCTGATCTTCACCACCTCGTTCGGCTACATGGACCAGACGCTGGCGGTGGCGAAGGAATTTCCCGATGTGAAGTTCGAACATTGCACCGGCTTCAAGCACGCCGACAACGTCGGCACCTACAACAACCGCTTCCATGAAGCGCGCGCCGTGATGGGCAAGATCTCCGGCATGATGTCGAAGACCGGCGTGATCGGCTATCTCGGCTCGTTCAAGGTGCCCGAAGTCGTGATGGGCGTGAATTCCTACGCGCTGGCCGCGCAATCGGCGAACCCCAACATCAAGGTCAAGCTGGTGATGATCGATTCCTGGTTCGATCCGGCCAAGGAATCGGCCGCCGCGGAGACGCTCGCCAATCTCGGCTGCGATTTCATCACCACCCACACCGACAGCCCGGCGGCGTTGCAGGTGTGCGAGAAGAAGAAGATCTTCGGCTTCGGCCAGGGCGCCGACATGACGCGCTTCGCGCCGCACGCCTGCCTGACCTCGATCCTCGACATCTGGGGCCCCTATTACACCGCGCGCGCCAAGGCGATGCTCGACGGATCGTGGAAGAGCGACGACGCGTGGTGGGGCGTCAAGGACGGGGCGGTGAGGATCGCGCCGTTCAGCAAATCCGTGCCCGACAATGTGAAGGCCGAGGGCGACAAGATCATGAAGGGCTGGGCCGACGGCTCCTACGACGTGTTCACCGGCCCGATGGTCGACCAATCCGGCAAGGAGCGGCTCGCCAAGGGCGTGCGCATGGAAGACAAGGACCTCGCCGTGATCGACTGGTACGTGAAGGGCGTCGAGGGCTGAGAGGCGAGGGCGGGGAAGAGATGCACTATCGCCGTCGCCCTGATCTCGGCGGCGGCGAGTCTTGAGCGGACGGGCCGCAGAATTCCAACCGCTTGCGCGCATGTTAGCCCAGCGACTGCGGCGGAAAAGGCGGCGACGCGGCGAGACCGAGGTCCGCGGCGACAGCGGCCAGCTTGCGGTCGTTGGTCCAGAGCCGCGCATTGGCTGTCAGGCTCGCGGCTGTCAGCAAACAAACATCGACATAGCCGATTCCGCGCCCATACAGGGCGTGACGTTCGGTGAAGCGGGAAACTTCGTGATCGGTCGCAACCAGGGCTCGCGGCAGGGATTCGAGCGCCCTCAGCACGAGCTTGCGCTGCCGCAACTGCCCCAATGCAATCTCGCCGATGATATAGGGATGCGCGCAAACTGCGGTGACTTCGAGCAACCGCGCGAGCGCCGCGTCATGAGCGCGCAAGTGACCAACCCAAACGGACGTGTCGACCAGGATCACGCGCGATGCGGCCGCCGCCGGGGCGCCGTCGCGATATCGGGTTCGCTGCCGCCGAGCCGAGCCAGCCGGTGCGCGCTCTCCCGCTCGATCAGCGCTTTCAACGCTTCGCGGATCAGGCCCGCCTTTTCCTTCAAGCCGGTGAGTTCGCGGGCTTCAGCGAGCAGTTCATCGTCGAGCGCCAACGTCGTGCGCATCACAAGTCTCCGGTCGTCGGCACGAAAAGTAGCGCTGTTCGATGCCAAAATCAATGCCAGCGTTGGCTTACACGCAGACGCGCGAATGAACTTGCGGAGACGAGGCTTGCGGCGCGTCCAGCCTTCACTAATCTTCGCCAAAGCGCTTTTCGGCTTTGAGGTTCGTTTTCCATGCTGTTCGATCTCCTCCTCCGCAACGCCACGTTGCCCGACGGCCGCAGCGGCGTCGACATCGCCGCGCGCGACGGCCGCATCGTCGCCGTCGCGCCGGGGATCGAGGCGCAAGCGCGCGAGACGATCGACGCGAAAGGCCGGCTGGTCAGCCCGCCGTTCGTCGATTGCCATTTCCATCTCGACGCGACGCTCTCGCTGGGGATTCCCCGCCTCAACATGTCGGGCACGCTGCTGGAGGGCATCGCGCTGTGGGGCGAACTCAAACCGCTGCTGACGCAGGAGGCGGTGGCGCGGCGGGCGTTGCGATATTGCGATCTCGCGGTGTCGCGTGGCCTGCTCGCCGTGCGCACCCATGTCGATATCTGCGACGACCGGCTGCTGGCGGTCGAGGCGCTGCTGGCGGTGAAGAAGCAGGTCAAGCCCTATCTCGACCTGCAACTGGTCGCGTTCCCGCAGGACGGCTATCTGCGTTCGCCCAACGCGGCGGCCAACCTTGCGCGCGCGCTCGATCTCGGCGTTGACGTGGTCGGCGGCATTCCCCATTTCGAGCGCACGATGGCGGATGGCGCGACCTCCGTGCGGGCGTTGTGCGAGATCGCCGCTAAGCGCGGCCTGCCGGTCGACCTGCATTGCGACGAGAGCGACGACCCGCTGTCGCGCCATATCGAGACGCTGGCGGCGGAGGCGCATCGGCTCGGGCTGGGCGCCCGCGCGACCGCGAGCCACGCGACCTCGATGCATTCGATGGACAATTACTACGTCTCGAAGCTGATTCCGCTGATCGCCGAATCCGGCGTCAATGTGATCGCCAATCCGCTGATCAACATCACGCTGCAAGGCCGCCACGACACTTATCCGCGCCGGCGTGGCATGACGCGAATCCCCGAACTGCGCGCGGCCGGCGTCAATGTCGCGCTCGGCCAGGATTGCGTGATGGACCCGTGGTACGGGCTTGGCGGCGCCGACATGCTCGATGTCGCGCATATGGCGGTGCACGCCGCGCCGATGACCAGCCGCGAGGCGATCGCCTGGAGCTTCGCCGCGGTCACCGAGACGGCGGCGCGGGTCATGGGGCTGGAGGATTATGGGCTGCATGTCGGCGCCCATGCCGATTTCGTGCTGTTGCAGGCGGCCGATCCGATCGAGGCGGTGCGACTGCGCGCCGAGCGGCTGGCGGTGGTGCGGCGGGGCCAGGTGATCGCGCGCACGCCTGAGCGGCTGACGACGCTGGCGCTGGAGGGGCGGCCGGGCCTGCTCGACCCCGCCGATTACGCGCCGCGCTAAAGCCATTTCCGCCAGCGGCGCGGCGCCCTATGCTGGCGGCTCAGGAGGCGCGTCCCATGGCCAGCAACAAGCAGATCGTTCTCGATTCCCGTCCGACCGAAAAGGTGTCGCCGACGCATTTCCGCGCCGTCGAGGCGCCGGTTCCGCACGCGGGCGAGGGCGAGATCGTCGTGCGCCAGCATTACCTGTCGCTCGACCCCTACATGCGCGGCCGGCTCAGCGACGCCAAGAGCTACGCCAAGCCGCAGGAGATCGGCGCGGTGATGGGCGGCGGCGCGGTCGGCGAGGTGGTGGAATCGAAGAACCCCAAGTTCAAGCCGGGCGATTTCGTGGTCGGCCCCGGCGGCTGGCAGCAGTTCGCCTTGAGCGACGGCGCCGGTTGGAACGTGGTCGACGCGCGGGTGATCCCGCTCCCCGCCTATCTCGGCGTGGTCGGCATGCCCGGCGTGACGGCGTGGTACGGCCTCAACCAGATCATCGCGCCGAAGCCCGGCGAGACGGTGCTGGTGTCGGCGGCGTCGGGCGCGGTCGGCGGCGTGGTGGGGCAACTCGCCAAGCTGAAGGGCGCGCGGGTGGTCGGCATCGCCGGCGGGCCGGAGAAATGCGGCTTTGTGCGCGATTCACTGGGGTTCGACGCCTGCGTCGACCATAAATCGCCGCGCTTCGCTGATGAGATGAAGGCGGCGCTGCCGAACGGCCTCGACGGGTTGTTCGAGAACGTCGGCGGCGAGCCGTTCCTGCAATCGCTGCGCCGGCTCAACGATTTCGCGCGCATCGCGATCTGCGGCCTGATCGCCTCCTACGAGGCCGCGCCGACGGCGCTGCCGGACATGCGGATATTCCTGGTTCGCCGCATCAAGATCGAGGGCTTCATCGTCTCCGATCATCTCAACATCTGGCCGAAGGCGCTGGCGGAGATCGGCGGCCTGGTCGCGACCGGCAAGCTCAAATATCGCGAGATGGTGCGCGAGGGGCTGGACGCGGCGCCGCAGGCGCTGGTCGACCTGCTGCATGGCGGCAACTTCGGCAAGATGCTGGTGAAGCTGGTGTGAGCCCGGCGCGTGACTAGTTTGTGACAGGCCGCGTCGCTAGGGTCGCGCCGTTAGGGCGCGAGTTTAGCAATGAGCATGGTTTTCAAGCATCCGCTGGCGCGCAAGGCGACGTTGACCACGGCGCATCTGCGCAAGGGCGTCGAGAAGAAGGTATTGCTGGTCGTCACCACGCTGGAGCTCGACCCGCAAGGCAAAGGCTACAGCGCCAAGAATGTCGAACGCCTGCACGACGCGGCCAGGGCGCATCTGGCGCAGGCGCCGGAGCTCGCCGGTTATGTCATCGTCGACCGGCCAAAGGATTGGGACGCCTGATCGCCGCCGCCGGCCGTCCCCTCCCCCCTCGCGGGGGAGGGTCAGGGTGGGGGGGCGCCGCGCACGGCTCAATTCATCCGCGGCTTGCGCAGGAAATCCGTTCGATCGCCCGACTTCACCCGCAGCCACAGGCTGCGCCGGTCGCGCACGACCTCGATCGGGATTTCCGTTCCCGCCGCGCCGCAGCCCCAGATCTCGCGGTAGAAATCGGCCAGCGTTTCGATCGAGGCGTCGCGCACCGAGGCCACGATGTCGCCCGCGCGCAGACCCGCCTGCGCCGCCGGACCCGCCTCGGCCGCGTCCGCCACCACCACGCGCCCGCCGCTCTCGGTCGAATAGAGGCCGAGCCAGGGCCGCGGCGGCCTGTTGCGGCGGCCGAACCGCAGCAATTCATCGAGGATCGGCGGCAACAGGTCGATCGGCACGCTCATGTTGACGTCCTGGCTGTGGCCGCGCCCGTCGCTCTGCTGCACATGCAGCGAGCCGACGCCGATCAGCCGGCCGTCGGGACCGATCAACCCGGCGCCGCCCCAAAGCGGATGCGCCGGCGAGGTGAACAGCGCCTCGTTGAGGTGATATTCCCAATAGCCGGAGAATTCCTGCTTCGCGACCACGCGGGCCCGGCACGCGTGCCGCCGCGCGCCGCCGCCGCCGGCCATCACCACCGGCTCGCCGACGCCGACCGTCATCGAGGAGCCGAGCGGCATCGCCGGCAGGTCGAGCGTGCCCAGCGCCTGCACCAGCGCGAAGCCGCTCTCCTGATCAATCGCCACCGGATGCGCCGGGGTGGCGCGGCCGTGGTCGTCGATCAGGGTGACGTTTTCCGCCTCGGTGACGAGATAGCCGATGGTGAGCACGAGCCCGGTGCGGATGACGACGCCGCTGCCGGCCCGCTCCTGGCCGAGCGTGCTGGCGGTGAAGGCGTCGGCGGGGATTTCCGCCTCGATGTTGACCACCGAGCGCAGCGTCTGGTCGAGGTCGAATTCGACCTCCTCGGGCCGCGGCTGCTGCGCGTCCGGCACTTCCCACCGCGGCTTGTCGATCATTTTCGCGATCTCACGACGCTGTTGACTCATTGCCGGTAGAGTAAAAAACCAGGGCGCGGTCAAGCCGGGCCGGATTTGCGTGACGTCAAGGCGAGGCGGGCGCGGCGGCTTAACGCTCGGGCCGGACAAGGCGATGGCATGGTTTTGAACTCTCTCACCTTCGGCGGCGGCCTGATGCTGGGTCTGGCCAGCAGCCTGCATTGCGCCGGCATGTGCGGCGGCATCGCCACCAGCCTGATGTTCGGCTTCGGCCCGCAGCGGGCGCGCTCGCTATTCGCCGCGCAGGCGGGAAAGATCCTCGTCTACATCATGGCCGGGGCGGCGGCGGGCGCGGCGGGCAGCGTGTTTTACGGCGCCTTCCATCATCCCGCGGCGTTTCTGGCGATGCGGGCGGCCGCGGCGCTGTCGCTCGGCTGGATCGGGTTTTCGCTGCTGGGCCTCGCCCCGTCGCTGGCGGGGATCGACCGGCTGAGCGCGCCGGTCGCGCGCGCGGTGTCGCGGCTGCGCGCGCCGGGCACAGCGCTGGCGGCCGGGATGGTGTGGGGTTTTCTGCCCTGCGGGCTGGTCTATGGGGCGCTGTTCTACGCCGGGCTGTCGGGCGGGCCGCTCGACGGCGCGGCGGTGATGACCGGGTTCGGGCTCGGCACCTTGCCCTCGGTGAGCGCGGTGGCGCTCGGCGCGGCGCGTTTCCGCGCGCTCGCCCATGCGCCGGGCGCGCGCGTGGCGGTCGGCCTCGGCCTGATGGGTCTGGCGGCGGCGAGCCTGGCCGCGCCGGCGGCGGTGGCGGGAATTTTCTGCCGGCCTTGAGCTGGCGCGCCCGGAAGGGTTCGAACCTCCAACCCTCGGTTTCGAAGACCGATACTCTATCCAGTTGAGCTACGGGCGCTTAGCGGGGTTTCGCGCTTTCCCGGCCCCGTCAGGCCCGAGGCGCGAATCCCGCGTGGGGTGATTTCGCACAGGACGCGGACGATGGGAAGCCCGGCGCGCGGCCGCGGATTTAACCGAATTCCTGCACGGCCCGTTCATACATGCGCGCCATACATTCCCCATAACCAACCCAAATGGATCGGCGCGCCGTTCCTAGCCTGTCGAGTGGCGTCGTGATCGGCAATGCGGACCTCCTGAACGAGATCGACCGTTACCTCGCGGCGACGCCCAAGTCCCTGCGCTTCGGCGACGAACTCGAAGCGCGCTTCCAAGACGAACGGGCGCAGGCCAACCAGCGCGCCCGCTATCTCAGCAGCATGCTCGGCGTCATTTGCTTCAATATCGGCGTTGCGGCGCTGATTGGCTCAGGGATGGTGGCGCCGGGCCATGTCTACCGCACGTTCGTGGCGGCGCTGGGGTTGATTGACGTCCCCATTCTCGCCGCGCAGGCTCTGGCGCAGCGATCCACACGGGTTGCACGCCAAAACGACGGCGTCTCGATCGCCGATTGCACATTCTCGACATTCGGCCTCATCGCCATCAACAACAATCTCGACGGCGAGATCGCGCTCTACCAGGCGTTCTCGATGGTCATGTTGCCGGTGACGTTCAACATCATTTCCAATGTTTCGTTCTCTACCGCGCTCCGGCTGGCCGCGCTATATATGCCGGCGCTGCTGCTGAACACGCATCTGAATCCGACGTTCTCGTTCGCCGCGAGCGCGTTCATGACGTTCATGTATGTCTATGCGGCGGGGCTGTCGTTGCTGGCCAATTATCGCATCGAGTTGGCGGAGCGGAAGAATTACCTCAATTATGTCAGGGAGAACCTGCACAACGCCGAATTGTCGGTCCTGTCGCGCACCGATGCGCTGACCGGCCTGCCCAACCGGCGCGATTTCGACGCCCGCTTCGCCGCCGAAGTCGAGCGCGCCCGGTCGGCAAGCCGCCCGCTCGCGGTGATCGTGCTCGATATCGACCATTTCAAGCTCTACAACGACAAGCTCGGCCATCCCGAAGGCGACAAATGCATCCGCGCGGTGGCGCGGGCGCTGGACGAAGCGGCCGGCCCGGCGCCCACTTTCGCCGGCCGGATCGGCGGCGAGGAATTCGCGCTGGCGCTGCCCGGCGCCGGCGTCGATCAGGCGGCGGCGGCGGCGGCGCGCGCGCGCAGCGCCGTAGAGGCGCTGCGGCTGCCCA